>CAZABI010000067.1:0-5834 GCA_964483235.1 uncultured Dehalococcoidales bacterium
AACCAGCACTGGTCCATGGATTTCGTTTCAGACAGCATTGTTACCGGCCGTCGTTTTAGAGCACTTACTGTGGTTGACAATTTCTCTCGCGAATGCCCTGCAATTGAGGTGGATATATCCCTTGGCGGTGCCGGGGTAGTGACCGTCCTAGATAGATTGTCAGAAGCCAGAGGTACACCGGAGGTCATCACTGTGGATAACGGTCCCGAATTTCTGGGGAAAGAGCTGGACGAATGAGCTTATCGGAAGGGAGTCAAACTTAATTTCATCCGACCAGGCAAGCCAGGGAAATTATCGAAAGCTGGAGGGAAGACTACAACCATGTCAGGCCACACAGTTCTTTGAACAACCTTACCCCGATGGAGTATGCTAACGCAGCGGTCGGGCTCTAGTCAGGGATGATACTAATCACGGGGTAAGGTCATGGGGGATAAATAAATCCTTATAATAAATAATGTTATATATGAGTTCGATTATGCCACTTGACAAATCTGCGTATGCGCGTATACTGAAGCTGGAATGAATCTAATGAAAGAGTGTGCAAAGTTGGAATCATGAATAAAGCAGAAATCGCTGAAATTATAGGCGTATCAAGAGCTTATATCACGATGATTGGCAACGGGAAGAGGAAGCTTACTAAAGAACTGCAAAGTAAACTGGAAATGATGTTGGTTAACAATCAAATTCATCCGAGTGACTTAAAATCCGCTTCCCTTGACGGGAGTGTGGGTTCAAGTCCCTCCCTCGGCATTATTCCCTCTTCAATAACGGCAGCTATACCAGCTTGATCTTTCCGCCAGCCCTGCTTTCCTCAATGAACCGCATATACATCCGCGTACGTAAATCATTCCTTATCCGGTAAGGCGCTACAAATTTGCCTTTGAGCCAGATCTTATCCGGTTCAACGTGTATCAGCACCCTGCGGTCGGTCTCAGCCTCTCGTAGAAACGACGGATAGTCCTCTGCAAAGACCACTTTTGATTGCCGGAGGTATTCCTCGTCTTCAGAATTGATGATGTCCTCCAGCAGTGAAGCGGCCAGTGTGATATCGCTGTCAGATGAGATCGGAATACGGATCTCATCGAAGATATAATCGCACTGCATGGTTTTGTTGCCTTTGACGCAACCCTTGGAAAAGTTCAGTACCGGCTGATCAAGTAGCAACAGGTTGGGTATATGCAATATTTTGCCGGTAAGCTCGCCACCGAGCTTTTCGTCTTCACCGACTTCATCAAGGGTTAGATAGAAAATGCCGATATGCCGCACGTCGCCTTTATAGCTGCCGATGCGGATGCGGTCGCCGACATGCAGCATATTAGAAAAGACGATAATGAAATACCCGAAGTAGCTGGCCACATATTTCTGCAGCGCCAGTGCCAGGCCGATGGCGATAATAGATATGTAGATGGCGAGATTACTGATAAAGGCTACGGCGATTACCAGGGCAAGCGCTGATACGGCTATAGTAATAGCCAGGGCTTTCGTTTTCATGCCACGTTTGAGGAAGAAAGCGGTACGACCTTGAGCAACCCGTCTGCCGCATCCACTGACACGGTATAATCACCGGGCGCGCCGCCGATGGTCATGAAAGTCAATTCGCTGCTCTGTCCGGGGTCCAGCATAATATCGCTGACAGATTCCAGCTTGTGATTAATTTTAAACTCGGCCCTGTGCTGAATAACTTCATGCCCGGTATTTATAATTGTTGCTATTACGCCAATCGTGCTGCCCGGCATTACACGGTCCGGTAAAATGACAAGACTGGATATTACGGTTGTATCGGACATTACGACTTCCGGCACAGGCGGTGGGACCGGCTCCGGTAACTGAGCGGGCACAGCAGGAGGAATGAAATTAACGCTTACTGCAGCCGGTATAGCCTGCCTGCCTTTCAGTGAGAAAATCGAGGCAAAACCGGATTCCTCCATCACGGTGATTTCGGAAGAGTCAGTTGCATTAAGTAAAGAGGTCAGATGCGCAACCACGCTTTCGAGCGAGGCGACTTTTTTTTCGGGAATTTTGGCTGTCTTTAAAAAGAAGTCGGCAGAGACCTGCCCTACTTTAAAACGGGCTTCCAGGTTGGCGAGTTCCTGTTTGTAGACCCCTAGCTCACGGCTCCTGACCTGAAGTTTCTTATCTACTTCTTGCTTTAACTGCCCAATCTGAGCAACTGACTTTTTAAGGTTGGCAGTATATTCGCCTTTCAGAGTATTATAGGATGAATCGTTAATAGAGGTTTCATTATGCAGCCTTTCCAGGTTGGCGAGAAACAGCTCTAACTTTTCTTTCTCGAGAAAGGCTGTGCGAAGTTCCTTATCCATATTTTCTACGATTGCTGTCTAATAATAGCATTTTAAGGGGAATATTTTAAGGAATGGCAATCTATCATAATCTGCGTTTTCGGGATATGCTATCTTCAACAACTGAAACGATGTTTTCCGATGTTAACCCATGTATCTGCAGCAACTCATCCGGCTTTCCGGATTTGCAATAAGTATCGTTTATCGCGATGGAAGCCACGGGAACGGGCTTATTAGCTGCGACGACCTGAGCTACAATACTGCCAAGACCCCCGTGCAGCAGGTGTTCTTCAGCCGTTACAATCGCCCCAGTGTCACCGGCGGCTTTGATAATGGCCTCGCTGTCAATCGGCTTGACGGTCGAAATATTCAACACGCGACACGTGATTCCCTTACCGCCGAGCGTTTCAGCGGCATCCAACGCTTTTGAGACCATGATACCGGTGGCAATTATGCAGGCATCCTTGCCGTCATGCAGCATATCTGCTTTTCCGAGCGTAAAGCGGCATCCGGCTTTGTACACAACAGGTGTTTTTGGACGGCCCAGGCGGATATAGAAAGGTCCGGGGGTGGCTATCGCCGCTTTGATGATCTCTACCGTTTCAATGGAATCCGCCGGGACGCAGACGTTGAAATTCGGCAATGCGCAATATAAAGCCAGGTCTTCAATAGCCTGGTGGGAAGAGCCGTCTTCGCCAACTGTGATACCACCGTGTGTAGCTGCTATCTTGACATTGGTCCTGGGTTGGGCCACGGACATTCGGACCTGGTCAAAACACCTGCTGGAGGCAAATACAGCGAAGGAACTGGCGAAAGGTATTTTGCCGCAGGATGCCAGCCCGGCCGCCACACCGATCATATTCTGCTCAGCCAGGCCGCACTGGATGAATTGACCGGGGTTCTCCTGGGCGAAATACTTGGTCATGGTTGAACGCGAAAGGTCCGCGTCTAATACGACTATATCACGGTTCCGGCGTCCCAGTTCCGCAATTATTTTCCCAAAGGCTTCGCGGGTGGATAATTCTGCGTAATCGGTCATGCTAATTCTTTCAGCGCAAGTTCAGTATCAGATTTATTGGGGGCTTTGCCATGGTAGTCAACGTTGTTCTCCATGTAGCTGACACCTTTGCCTTTAACTGTGTGTGCGATGATAACAACCGGCCTGTCTTTGCTTGCTTTAGCCTGCTCCAGCGCTTTTACGATCTCTGCCATATCGTGCCCGTTAATTTCTATCACTTCCCAGTTAAATGACTGCCATTTCAAGACTAACGGCTCGAGGTCCATGATGTCACGGGTGAACCCGTCAAGTTGAATCCTGTTGTAGTCAACTATAGCTGTCAGGTTATTCAGCTTATATTTTGGAGCAAACATGGCCGCTTCCCAGACTTGCCCCTCCTGGCATTCACCGTCGCCGAGCAGGACATGGGTGTGGTAGCTCTTTTTATCCAATTTGGCTGCCATCGCCATGCCGCATGCAATGGAAAGGCCCTGCCCTAATGACCCGGCCGACATATCCACACCGGGCGTCAGGGCGCTATCAGTATGACCCTGTAAACAGGTCCCCACTTTCCTGAGCGTGGAGAACCATTCAATGGGGAAATAACCGCACTCGGCCAGGGCAGCATATAAAATTGGGGCCGCATGTCCTTTGCTCAGTACAAACCGGTCACGGTCGGGCCATTTCGGATTTTTAGGATCATGTCGCATGATTTTAAAATAGAGCGCGGTGATGATGTCAGCGGCAGATAGGGAACCGCCCGGGTGGCCGCTTCCCGCAGTGGAGATCATGGTAATAACATGACGGCGCAGTTTACGGGCAATTATATTTAATTCATCGATAGAGTAATTGGACATCGTTATTAAAAAGAAACCAACAGGCAGATAATTAATACGAGCATAATTAATGCGGCCAAATTCAATTTATTATAAGGCACTACACAGCTACATGTCTATATTCATTGTAATGGTTCTGTCTCCGATTCACACTTCTATATTGAGCGCGTCAGCCATCTCAATTATAATCTAATCGTGATCATTGATTTTCATACGCATATATTTTCACCGGCTATAGAAGAGCGCCGGGAGGAACTCTGCCGCAAGGATGCTTGTTTTGGCGCTTTGTATTCAAATCCGAAAGCGACGTTAGGTTCGGTTGAAGAATTATTAGCATCAATGGATGATTGTGGTGTAGAAGTGTCGGTAGTTCAGAACATCGGCTGGGTGAAAAACGATTTATGCATTCAAAATAATAATTATATTCTGGAAATGGTAGCTAAATATCCGGACAGATTAGTTGGCTTCTGCAGTTGCCAGCCTAAGGAGGGTGACGCTGCACTGAAAGAAATGGAACGTTGCGTCAGCGCGGGTGCCAGGGGAATAGGTGAGTTGAGGCCGGACATCCAGGAATATGATTTAAATGATTCGCAATTTGTAGCGCCCTTAGTTGCGTATGCGATAAAACAGGATCTGATTATTTCAATACATGCCTCGGAACCCGTGGGACATGAATATGCTGGAAAAGGCAAGGTATATCCGCAGTCATTATATGAGTTTGCCCGTGAACATGCCGGATTGAAAATTGTAGCGGCGCACGTAGGGGGTGGTCTTCCCTTTTATGAATTGATGCCGGAGGTTACTGCCTGCCTGAAGACCCTCTATTACGATACGGCAGCACTTCCCTTTTTATATAGACCTGATATATATAGAGCGCTTATGAACATGATTGACAGTGATAAAGTATTGTACGGCAGCGATTGGCCGTTATTGTCACCCGGCAGGGTTTTTGAGCATATCCAAACAGCAGGAATATCCAGGAGGGACAGAGATAACATCTGTGGTATCAACGCCAACCGGTTACTGAATATATATTAAACGTGTTACGGACTATTTTATGCAGGATGAGCAGATAAGGTCTTTTATAGCAATAGAGTTGCCGGCAGAGATGAAAAGCAGGCTTAAGGAATTCCAGGCGCATTTAAAAATGCCCAGGCATACATTTGTGAGGTGGGTATCTCCGGAAACGATTCATTTAACCTTAAAATTCCTGGGTAATATAACACCGGGACAGGTGGAACAGCTCAAATCGATGCTGCAGGCAATTACCCGCGAACACAGCCCATTTGAATTGCACACAGCGCGTGCCGGCTGTTTCCCCAATCTAAAAAAAGTGCGAGTATTCTGGCTTAGTTTGGAAGGGGATGTTGCGAAACTGATTTCGCTGTATAAGGCTATTGATGAAGCATCCGGCAAAATGGGGTTTGCCAGTGAAAACAGGCCCTATACTGCCCACCTGACGTTGGCCAGGATAAAAGAGGAATGTACTGCAAGTCAAAGATGGGAATTCAGCGAACTAATAAAAGACGCATTATTTGAACCCGAATATACAATTGATGTTAGAAGTGTTTCACTTATGCGCAGCAAGCTGACGCCGGGAGGCGCCGTTTACACCCGACTGGGAGAATTTGCACTAGCAAGAATAGCGCAGAATTAACATAAAACGAATTTTCAGACCTGTCGTAATTTGCTATAAAAAAT
>CAZABI010000068.1:0-5834 GCA_964483235.1 uncultured Dehalococcoidales bacterium
CGTGGCAATCCTGGTGACGGTAAGATCGCCACGTCGGCTGCGCCTCCTCGCGATGGGCATAATACTCAAAAAAAGTTGCTGGTATTTAACTTTATTGTACCAGCCATACCAGGGAAATTACGTTCATTTAATAACCCTTGAGACACGGTTTTTTTAAGCTTAATAAACTCAATCATTGAACCGGTTGAATGATTATTATTACATCAGCTAAAAATAACTGGAAAATAGTCTCAGAATGAACTACTGACAGTAATTTCCAGCAACTTTTTTTGGCATTTATACCCGCAATGACACACGATTTATATTTGCAACGATAGAAAGGGTAGTTGTTTCATACCTTGTCGCTAATTATCTTTATTACCGCCACTTAAACTGGAACGGTCCCAGGTCGAACTGTCCGCCGTTATCCTGTTCCGGCAGCTGGTTATAACCCAGCGGTGAAGGCAGCTTCTCCGGCCATTCGCCCAGTTCTGCAGTGACACTGATTATTTCGTTACCGCGCTGTACGGACAGCACCACTTTATCTCCCGGGCGTTTCTTGTTAAAGTAGCTGATCAGTTGAGCTATCTTTGGTGTAGATAGGCCATCTACACTCGTAATAATGTCGCCACCAGGTGCCGGCTCTCCAGCCTTATCTTTACCACCTTCTTTTAACCCTGCATTCTCTGCAGGGCTACCAGCAACAACCGTTACAATGTAAATGCCTTTATCGATAGGAAGACCAAGTTCTTTTACAAGTTCTGCATCAATATCCCTTCCCTCGATACCCAGCCAGGCAGTCTTGAGCGCACCGCCCTTTTTCAACTGATCCAGGTCGGTTTTGACTAAATTAACGGGGATGGCAAAGCCCACGCCATTGGCTGCCGCCTCAATCATGGCATTAACACCAATGACCTCACCTTTAGAGTTGAGCAGCGGGCCGCCGGAGTTACCGGGGTTGATGGCGGCGTCGGTCTGTATCATATTGGTAATCTGCCTTTCAGTCGCGCCGGCGATGGAGCGCCCGGTGCCGCTGACTACCCCAACCGTTACGGAACCCTGCAGCCCGAAAGGCGAACCAAGCGCCACTGCCATCTGGCCCGGTCTGACTTTCTCGGAGTCAGCTAACGGCAGGTAGTATAGGCTGGGTACCTTGGATGGGTCAACCTTAAGCAGCGCCAGGTCATTATTGCGGTCGGTGCCAATAACATTAGCGTCCAACTGCGTTCCGTCCTCAAGTGTGATCTTAACCTGTGTGGCTTTGTCCACCACGTGATTATTGGTGATGATATGGCCTTCAGCGTCGATGAAAAAGCCGGATCCCTGGCCTCTTTGCCTTGGTATCTGCAAACTGAATGGGCTTGGCAGCGGTACCGGGGACTGTGATAAAGGTAGCATGCCAATCGTAGTTTCCACCTGTACCACGGCAGGCATGCACTTCTCGTATAATGCGATAACAGTGTCCTCATCATAAAGCGCAGAACCCTGCGTCACCACCGCACCAGTGGAAGAAGGCGGGTTGATCTGCTGTGGCTTGACTGTTACTGTTGATGAGTGTGCACACCCTGCTAACAGCACCGCAGTTATGACCAGCGATAATACTGCCGCAAGCCAGTGTCTCCTGATAGTGATTGGTCTTTTTAATAGATCCATGATAATCTCCTGTATTTGTTTGAAAGTCAGTCAGCGGACGTTAGAACACGCATCTGACTGCATTGAATTCGCTATAAGGTATACGCAATTTCTGCGACTCGATTACACGTTCCGCCCGCCGCTCATCCAGGTTGACCTGCACGAGCAGGGTCTTGCCATCCAGAATGACAGGCACTACCGCTTGCGCGGATGTGGGCGTGACTTTGACCAGGTTGCCATCTGTAACAGTTATGCGTGAGATGCCCGTGAAAACCGGGAATACCTTGCCGATCTTGCCGCCTTTATCCATCATCTCCTTTACCCTGGGATCGGTCCAGGCGATCTTAACAGCATCATCCTGTGCAGCCAGCGGAAGTTCCTGCATGAACAGCCCTTCGAAACGCCTAGTGCTAATGACCACACGCTGATTGACGTCAACCTCGGCCTCCATGAAATCACCCACTCCACGCCCGCATACTACGCTGGCAGTGGTCTCCTTCACAATAACGCGCACGATGTAGATTTCTCCTGTGCCGCTGAGGGATTGTTGTATAACGGGGTCTTTTTTCACCACATCGGCCGCTACCACAGCGGGTGACGGGCTGGCCACGTAAAATACTATAGCAAGTATGGCAGCCACTAAGAAAACCGATAGTGCACTGGCCAGGCCAGCCTTCCAAAGCGGTTCTCGCAGCCAATTCAAAAAGCCTTCCAGACCCTGCCACGCAGCATCCCACCAGCGTCGCCTCGCAACGGTTAAGCCGGTAGCCGGCATCTCCAGCAGTGCCTTCTTCAGGCTGGCGCGGTGGCCTTCGATAATGATCTCCGGCATCCGGACCCTTTCCAGCTTCCTGATCAGATCTTCTTTTCTCATGGTATTGCCTGCTCTCTATGTAATAATGTCCAACTATAGAAAAAGTTGCGTCAGCCCATCCGTTCCCTGAGCTTTTCCAACCCGCGGTGCAGCAGCGACTTAATAGTCCCTTCCTTTTTATCCAGTATCTTGACCATCTCGCGTATTTTTTTCTTCTCGAAATATTTAAGCGCTATCACTTCCTGATATTTTTGCGGCAGTTCCGATACGTTTTTATGCAATTGCAGGTATTCCTCATGCCGGCCGAGTTCCTCCTCCGCTTCGGCGATCTCGTCGGAGAACTGTGTAGCATCCACGAGTTTAGCGGCGTCCTCCAACCTCTCTTCCCGGCTGCCCCGTCTGCGGTAATAATCATTTATCTCGTTCCCGGCCACGCGATAAAGCCAGGCTGAAAAAGGCACATCGCGCCAGCGGAACTTTTTTATCTCCTTTAACGTTTTTAAAAAGGTAGCGGACGTGATGTCCAGCGCTAGTTGCACATTGGCTGTACGCTTCAGGGCAAAATTGAATATACGTGGGTAATACAGCTCATAAAGCTCCCCGAAGGCCTCGCGGTTATGCTGAGCTCGTTTAATCAGCTCCTCTTCGGCTTTCAGGTCGGCAGGAGAAAGCAACGTACCCGTCTTCATTCTAAATCAATGTGCAGACAATCTCTATTTTAACGCAACGGTTGCAAAAAGGTTGCACCAGGGCCGGATTTATTCATAACGCTGTTACAATTCTGGATGTCTCTGGCGCGCTGTTGACATTGCCCTGAAGCTCTTCTATATTGATAGCAGTAAGGAATTAATTAATGTACTTTCAATCGTACCATCCTCAATATATCACCCTCATTACGGCGCTTATCATTTCCATAGGTGTTTGCCTGGCTCTCCTCGGTTACCTCTGGCAGCGCCGGTCTGTGCCGGGTGTGGTTCCTGTTCTGGGTACCCTTATAGGGGTCATCTTCTGGTGCGGCGGCGATCTGATGGACTACTTGAGCACAACCCTCGATGCCAAGCTTATCTGTTTCGACATCTCCTATGTCGGTATCGTTTCAGTGCCCGTATTATGGCTATTCTTTTCCCTGCAGTATGCGGGACGAGGCACTTGGATCAGCCCCGGTAGAATAGCAATGCTTAGCCTTGTGCCTTTAATCACTCTCATCCTGCAAATTACCAAGGATTTCCATCCACTCATGTATTTGCAGGTGTCTCTATCTACGGAGGGACCGTTCCCGGTCGTAGAAAAAGTATACGGGTCGTGGTTCTGGGTGGCAGCGATCTATAACTATATCATTCTAATAACAGCTGTAATTATCCTCATACGCAGGCTGTTCGGTACGCCGCGGTTGTATATCGGACAGGCTATGTACCTTTTTATCGTGGTTTTTTTTCCGGTAGTCGCAAACATGGGATATTTATTTAATATCATTCCCGCAACACGTATCGATTGGACGCCGGCTGCCTTTGCCGTTTCTGCCATGGCCATGACCTTCGCCATTACCAGGGAAAAGCTGCTTGAACTGGTGCCTATCGCCCGGGAGTCTGTAATTGAGTTGATGAGCGAAGGTTTTGTCGTGCTGGACTATAATGGCCGTATAGTGGACTTCAACGAATCAGCCAGGGACATATTGCAGTTACCCACACGTAATATGTTGGGCCAAACTCTCCCGCAACCGGTGACCGACAAGCTAAACCTGGAAGAAATATATCGTGATTGCCAGGGTATTAAAAAGGAAGTTCTACTCTGGGAAGCAGAACAGCAGAGGCATTATAGCGTAAACATCTCACCCCTGAATGTGCATAGCAAAAACACCTGCGGTTTCCTGCTGATTTTCCACGATATAACGGAGCGCAAGCTGGCCGAAGAAGCCATGATGCAGATCGCCTACTATGACGCGCTAACAGGATTGCCAAACCGCACACTTTTTAACGACCGCGCCATCATGGCGCTTGAGGAAGCCAGACGTCACCAGCGCAAACTGGCCATCATGGTCGTAGACCTTGATCGGTTTAAGTGGATTAACGATAATCTCGGCCACGATGTAGGTGACCAGGTGCTTAAATATGTTGGCGACAAACTTGTTTCAGCCGTGCGCAAGGTAGACACTGTTTCACGTTTAGGCGGGGACGAATTCACGGTACTATTACCGGAAATTTCAGGAGATAATATAGTTGTAGGTGTAGCACGGAGGATGATGTCGGCCATGGCCAAGCCTTTCACGGTCGGCACGAGGGATATCGGCATCACCATGAGCGTTGGTATGGCTGTCTACCCGGACGACGGGGATGACCTGGGGCTACTCCTTAAGAACGCAGATATAGCTATGTACGGAGTCAAGCAAGCCGGGCGGAACAACTATAAGCGATACGTAGCGGACCAGTCTTCCAACATTGACCAGGCCTGACGGAGTTCCTCCATGCAAGCTTTTACGATTTCCTTATTATCCAGATTGTTCAGGACGATATGTCTATTGCAAAAGCCAATGGTAAAGAGTATTTTTATTACAGGAAATTCATACCTGCTAAGGAGAAATCACAATGAAGACCTGGGCTGCCATCGGTTTAGCCGTCTTTTTGATAGCATCCGCTTCCTGTATACCAGCGGGAGAGACCAAACTACGCATCCTGGCTGAAGATTACCCGCCGTATAATTTCGTTGGCCCGGACAAGCAAGTGACCGGGCAGTCTACCGAAATCGTCCAGGAAATTCTGAAAAAGCTGGGCAAGCCGGCGGCCAAGATCGAAATCAAACAACTGGCAGAAGGCCTCGCCATCGCCGAGAAAGGCCCGGCCGTTGCCATCTTTTCCATAAACCGCACGGCACAACGTGAAAACCGTTTCAAATGGGTGGGGTCAATCGGCGGTTATGAGCAGGCCTTCTACGCTAAGAAGGGTTCAGGCATAAGGCTGGTTAGCATTGATGACGCTAAAGACATTAACGGACTAATAGGTGTGTACAAGGGCGATGCCGGTAATTATTTCCTGCAGTCACAGGGCTTTACCAACCTGGACGAGAGCCAGGATGACGTCGAAGCGCTAAAGAAGCTGATGGATGGCAAGGTAGCCGTGTGGTTGGGCGGCCGTGAGGGACTGGTCATCACCACCACCAGGGCCGGTGTAAACATGGACGATCTTGAAATGCTCTTGCCTGTTATACGCTCCGAGCTATATATAGCTTTCAGTAAAGACACACCGGACTCCTTAATCAAGGCCTGGCAGGATACGCTGGATTCTTTGAAAACAGTCAAAGGTCCCGACGGTAAGACTTTTTTTGAGAGTGTAATTGAGAAGTATTCTGACGCTTATTTCTTGAAACAGGCTGTTGGGAAATAGGCAGCGATCCGCCGGATCATATTACCCTTTTT
>CAZABI010000069.1:0-5831 GCA_964483235.1 uncultured Dehalococcoidales bacterium
TAAATGATTAGTCCGCGACTGCTTAGACGTCGAATCCGCAGTGTCCAGAGCACGGCCAAGATCACCCGTGCCATGGAGATGATTGCCACTGCAAAAATGAAAAAGGCACAGGACTCGGCAATTGCCGGCCGACCTTATAGCTCCAAGATTCAACAGGTCATAGCTGACCTTGCCTACCAGGCGGCAGCCGGCGGTTTAACCCATCCGCTGCTTAAATCCCGGGAAGTTAAAAAGATCGCTATAGTCTATATAACCACAGATAGAGGATTATGCGGAGGGTTAAATACCAACCTCAACAGGATGGTGGGCCATTTCATACTGGAGCAAAAAGTCCCGGTATCTGTAATAACAGTTGGAACTAAAGGCCGCGACTTCATGCGCCGATCAATGCGTGAAATACGGGCTGAGTTCTCCAAGATATCCGATCGCCCCAAGATGTTTGACACCATGCCTATCTCACACATCGTGGTTGATGATTATATTAACGGTGTAGTAGACAAGATCTACGTGGCATATGCCAGGTTCGTCAATATGATGACACAGAAACCCACGCTTGAACAGATACTGCCGGTAGAGCCGGCAGTACTTCCCAAATCGGAAAGCCCTGACTATATTTTCGAACCCAACGGCCTGACAGTTCTCGGGGAACTACTGCCAAGGTTCATTGAGATGCAGGTATATCATGCAGTCCTTGAAGCAATCGCCAGCGAGCAGTCAGCCCGCATGATGGCCATGCGCAATGCGACCGATAACGCTAACGAGGTGGTCACCGAACTAACACTGACGCTCAACAAGGCCAGGCAAGAAATGATTACCAGGGAACTGCTGGATATTATCGGCGGCGTTGAAAGTCTCAAATAGGAGGTGCAATTTGGCAAAAGGTAAAGTTGTACAGATAATCGGAACGGTAATTGACGTCGAGTTCCCCCAGGAAGAATTACCTGCGATTTATAATGCCATAGAGATCCAGCAGGACGGCCAGCGAATGGTCCTCGAGGTCGTGCAACACGTTGGTAACAACTGGGTTCGCTGCCTGGCTCTCTGCCCTACCGAGGGATTGGAGAGGGGCGCAGTGGTCGTTGACACCGGCGCAGCTATTTCAGTACCGGTGGGCAGGCCCACACTCGGCAGGCTTTTCAACGTTTTCGGTGAAGCGCTGGACAACCTTGGCGAGGTCAAAAGCGACCATAAACTGCCTATCCATCGCGATCCACCCAGGCTGGATGAACAGGAAACCTCCATCCAAATGCTTGAAACAGGTATTAAAGTCATCGATTTCATCACCCCGTTCACCCGCGGCGGTAAGATCGGCGCATATGGCGGTGCCGGTGTGGGCAAGACCGTGATTATCACAGAGCTCATTCACAACATCGCCACGAAGCATGGCGGCTTCTCTGTGTTCGCCGGGGTTGGTGAAAGGTCAAGGGAAGGCAACGATCTATGGCGTGAAATGAAGGAATCCGGTGTCATTGATAAGACCATGATGGTCTTCGGCCAGATGAATGAGCCGCCCGGCGTACGCGCCCGCGTAGCGCTCACCGGGGTTACCCTGGCGGAGTACTTCCGCGATGCTGAAGGACAGGATGTGCTCCTGTTTGTAGATAATATTTACCGCCATATCCTCGCCAACATGGAAGTATCGGCCCTCCTGGGACGCTTGCCCTCGGCGGTCGGTTACCAGCCTACACTGGGTACCGACGTAGCCGAGATGGAAGACCGCATCACTTCCACCAAGAAGGGTTCCATCACCTCGTTCCAGGCCATCTATGTGCCGGCGGATGACTATACCGATCCCGGTATCGTAACCACTTTCGGCCATCTTGATGGTGTAGTATCGCTCGAACGTTCCATCGCTGCCCGAGGCATCTTCCCCGCAGTCGACCCGCTGTCGTCCACCTCACGCATCCTGGACCCCAACGTCGTGGGTGAAGAACATTACCAGACGGCACGAGGTGTGCAAAAAGTATTACAGCGCTACAAGGATCTCCAGGACGTTATCGCCATCCTTGGCATGGAGGAATTGAGCGAAGAGGACAAGATCACGGTAAACCGCGCCCGCCGCATCGAAAGGTTCCTTTCACAGCCTATGTTCGTGGCTGAGCCGTTCACCGGCCTGCCCGGTAGATACGTCTCCACCAAAGACACGGTTCGCGGCTTTAAAGAGATACTGGAAGGTAAATGGGACCACCTGCCCGAGATGGCATTCATGATGGTTGGAACCATCGACGAGGCTGCCGAGAAAGCTAAAAAATTAGAGGCTTAAAATGGCAACTTTAAAGTTGGATATCGTAACTGCCGAGAGCCAGGTCTTCGCCGAAGAAGTGAACATGATCCTGGCAGAAGGTCTGGAGGGGCAAATGGCCATTCTCCCCAAACATGCCCCCCTGATCACTATGCTAAAGCCCGGTGAGTTGCTTATCCGCAACAAGGACAACGACGAGATTTACATGTCCATATCCGGCGGCTTTATGGAAGTCCGCCCGGATAAGGTCATTATCCTCGCCGATGCCTGTGAACGGTGCGATGAGATCGATATTGAGCGTGCTGAACATGCCAAACGCAGAGCTGAAGAAAGGCTCAGGGGTCTTACCCCTGAGATAAACCAGGCCCGTGCTGAGGCAGCATTGAGACGCTCAATAGCCCGCTTGCGTGTTGTGGAAAAAAGGCGTAAAAAGTCCTCAGGTTTTTAGCCATCAGCACAAGATAAGCTCTGTTTGGGCTTTGATGAAAAAGCCAGTATCGGTTTAACGGCCGGTATTGGCTCTTTATATTATTCAGTGGGGATGTTAGATAATCTCAAGACGTACCCGGTTACCCTGTTTTGTGGCCACCACCCGCAATAGGGTCCTCATCGCCTCTGCAACCCTGCCCTGTTTGCCGATTACCCTGCCCTTGTCTTCGACATTGACTTCAAGCTTGATCACCACACCGCCTGAGTCAGTCTCTTCTGTCACCTTGACATCATTAGGAGCGCTTACGATGGATCTGGCAATGTACTCGACTAACTCCTTCATTGTGAACTCACCTCAGCACTAGATTTGGACTTTTTCTTCTTCTTCTGAGTAGTTTTCTGTATCGCCTGTTTAAATTTTCTCTCGGGATGTGCTGATTGGAATTTGCTCATCACACCCGCTTTGACGAGTAACTTATATGCCGTCTGTGAAGGCTGAGCGCCATTCTCAAGCCATTTCAAGGCTTTTTCATTGTCAACGATGAGAGTCTCCGGGTTGGTCAACGGATTATAGCTGCCGATAACTTCAATAAAGGCGCCGTCGCGTGGCGATCGCTGATCTGTGGCCACCAATCTATACATCGGCTTATGCTTGGCACCAATTCTGCGTAACCTGATTTTTACCATGATACTAGTTTAGAAAGACTCCTATATTTTTGCCGTTATTATGCATGAAGCATTCGTACCTGTCAACAAATTGGACGCTTTATTTCATTCAACCAGTCACGCCGCGCCAGATCCCCGGAAAATGGTCAACGATACCAGATATGGTTTATAATTTTACATCCCCTTTTCCAGGAGGACTTTACTTGCCGGAAATAGTTGAGCAGCTTGACCATATATTCAAACCAAAATCCGTCGCCGTCATCGGCGCCTCGGATAACACGCGTAAGTGGGGTTACATGATGATGGATCGCCCGCTCCGTACAGGCTTCACCGGCAAAGTTCACCCGGTCAACCCGCAGGCTAAAAATATCCTCGGGCACAAGTGCTATGCCTCGGTCAAGGATATCCCTGCACCCGTAGACCTCGCTGTTATCACAGTGCAGGCCGAGCTTGTCCCGAAGGTCATGCAGGAATGTGTGGACAAGGGAGTTAAGGGTGTCGTACTTATATCGGCTGGCTTTGCCGAGACAGGTATAGAAGGTAAGGCCCTGGAAGAAAAGGTCATGCGAATTGCACGGTCTGGCGGGATAAGATGCGTGGGGCCGAATGGCATGGGCATCTGGAGTGCCGCTGTGAGCCTGAACCTGTCTTTTGACTCGGCACCACTGGCCGGCCAGATTTCCTTCGTATCGCAAAGCGGCACTTACGGCAGCTACATGGCGGAACTGGCCAATAACAAGGGATACGGCCTCCGCACCTTCATCAGCATCGGCAACCAGGGCGACCTGGCGACTGAGGATTATATCGAATACCTGTCGTACGATGAGGGCACCAGGGTTATCATTCTCTACATGGAAGGTATCAAGAACGGAAAGAGGTTCTTTGACGTCTGCCGGGATGCGGTTAAAAGAAAACCTATCGTCCTGTATAAAGGCGGTAATTCACCTGCCGGCGCCAGGGCGACGCTCTCACACACAGCTTCTATTGCCGGCTCGGAAGAGGTATTCAATACCGCCTGCCACCAGCTTGGTCTGATCAGGGCTGATGAAGCTTTCCAGATTGTCGAGATGGCCGTGGCGCTGATGACCCTTCCCATACCACCGGGACCCCGCGTGGGTATCCTGGGAACAGGTGGACAGGGGGTGGTGGCTGTAGATGCATGCTCAAGGCTGGGATTGGAAGTGCCCGAACTGGACAGGGAAACCTCGATCAAGCTGATGAAATTCCTGCCCAAACATGCGCCGCTGCCGCGCAATCCCGTGGACTTTGCTGCCGGTTACAGGACCGCCGTTGATGAAGCCAGGGTGGTGGAGACGCTCATGCAGCTTGATTACATCGATGCCGTGATCAGCAATGTCCCCATCAACC
Source organism: uncultured Dehalococcoidales bacterium (assembly GCA_964483235.1). Classification (GTDB taxonomy): domain Bacteria; phylum Chloroflexota; class Dehalococcoidia; order GIF9; family UBA5629; genus CAZABI01. The sequence goes on from CAZABI010000069.1 coordinate 4,706, forward strand.
CGATGGTCTGGGGCTCCAGGTACGATCGAAACGGTAATCCTGAACCCATGAGTGAAATGAACGAAACCGCTATGACAGGCGCCAAGATGTTCGTCGACCTACCTAAAAAGTACGGCAAGCCGGTGGTATGCGTGCGCTGGTACAGCGATATCAAGAAAGATCCGATAGGTAAATACCTGATGGATAACGGTATTCCGATTTATGAATCACCCGAGCAGTGCGCCCGTGCCCTGTACGGGCTGGTGCAGTACGGCCGGGCACTCAATCGCGGTAAATAACCGCCGGCTACTTACTCGATCTTAAACGGTATGCTCAGCTTCTCTTTATTGTTGACTGAAAGCACAATCTTGTAGTCGCCTTTATTCCAGCCGCTGGCGGGTTTATCAAAGAAAAAGGCGAGGTAATAGCTGGGTTCTTTGCTTTCGGCGATCATGTAAGTTTCATAGATGATGGAATTTTCCATGCCAGCAGCTTCACCCTGCACATAAATCAGGCTGGACTTCACCATATCCTCAGGAACGACTCCCTCGACTTTAAACGAGCAATAAACGGAGGGTGTATTCACCGGGAAAGAGGTTTTAACGCCACCAGTAGGCCTGGAGTCGTCATCCACCGACGTGGTCATGACTCCCTCGCTCAATACAGCGTTTCCCGACGGTTGACCAACCGGTGAGGAAGACCCGGTGCAGGCAGACAGCAAGACAAGACCTGCCAGAGCACAACTAATATAAATTAAATATCGCTTCATTTAAATACTCCAAGTTTTTACTTAACCTGCCGCTGCATCACATCTAATTTTAAAGCCAAACTCCTTTTTTTTCCACATCTACTTAAAGGCAATAGGCAACACCCATCAGGCCGGGACCCGTATGCAGTCCCATTACCGGGGTGAAATCATGCACGTAAATATCAGTGCAATTAAGAGCAGCTTTTAAATATCTCTCAAGGTTGTCCGCCTCCTCATGGCAATTGGTGTGTTGAACTACGATGCGTATAGGTTTGTCTTTCGCTCTCCTTTTTATTAGCTCCACCAGGCGTTCCATCGCTTTTGGCCTGGTGCGTACCCTGTCCAGCGGCACACCGAAAGAAACCGCCAGCGGGAATTCACTGATCAGCCTCCTTTCGT
>CAZABI010000070.1:0-5798 GCA_964483235.1 uncultured Dehalococcoidales bacterium
TCCCCGGCGTTAATGATGTTTACCTCGATATTTTGAGCAGCGACATATGGCGCACCCGAGCAAGGGTGCCGCATAATAATCACATCCACCCCCAGCGACTGCAGCGTTCGCAGAGTGTCGATGAGAGATTCACCCTTGGTAACGCTGCTCCTGGCTGCATCGATGCTGACCGTATCCGCGCTTAAATATTTAGCGGCGAGTTCAAATGACGCTCTTGTCCTGGTGCTCGGCTCAAAAAACATGGTTGCGATGGTCTTACCGCGCAGCGTAGGTACTTTTTTTACATCCCTGGACAGCACCTCCACCATGCCATCGGCAATCTCGAAAACGAGGTTTACCTCGTCGGTAGAAAAATCATCCAGGTCGAGTACATTCTTATGTTGCCACAATCCGATGGAAAGCGGCGGCAGGCTTTCCTGGTTTGCCGCGCTCACCCTGGTCTCATTCAGGTTCATGCTCACCTCCTGCCTCCTGCCTCACTACAATGACTTTGTCGACGGCATCAACTTCGCTTAGAAATACTTTAATCTCCTCGTTATGCGCGGTAGGTATGTTCTTGCCCACAAAATCAGCCCGTATCGGCAATTCCCGGTGTCCGCGGTCGATTAATACAGCCAGCTGGATGGTCAGAGGCCGTCCGAGGTCCATTAACGCATCCATGGCGGCACGTATGCTCCGGCCGGTGTAAAACACATCGTCTACCAGTATCAGATGCTTGTCCGTTATATCAAAGGGGACGTAGGTCTGCTGCACAACATGTTTGAAGCTAAGAGAGGAAACGTCGTCGCGGTAAAGCGTGATATCGAGTGATCCGACCGGTATAGCAACCTGCTCCATCTCCTGGATAATTCTGGCCAGCCTCTGGGCAATGGGGACACCGCGTGTCTTGATACCGACAAAAGTGATGTTCTTCGCGCCCTTGTTGCGTTCCAGTATCTCGTGTGCTACCCGTACCAGGGCTCTTTCGATATCGGGAGCGTTCAGGAGGATTTTTTCAGCCATAAAAAAACCCCTTGCCGGCGGGGGCAAGAGGTATGGTAGGTGGCAGCTTTACGCGCGTTTACTTGAGAGTTGTTATTCACTGCTATTCCCTTGCCAGCCTCGCCGGACTGACTTAAAGGTATTTTCCTTTGCAATTATTTTACCATGTTAAACGGGCGGCGGGCAAAATTAATCTAGCCCGGCTTTGCGAATTTGATTATCTGCAGGGTTCGGATAAAATTAGAAGCTGCTAATAATTGAATAATAGTTTACATAATATGTATTACCGGGAGGCGCAATTGAAATTCGAAGCGAAGACTGCTGATATCTGTTCATTTGAGGCTGATGCGATCTTAGTGAATTTGTTTGAGGGGCCGGATAATCTCGAGGGAGCCACAGCGGACGTTGACGTGAAACTCGGGGGAGCAATTAAGGATTTAATCAGGCATAAAGAAATAAAAGGTAAACTCAATGAAATGCATGTATTGCATAGTCTGGGAAAGTTGCCCGCAAGGTTAGTCCTTGTAGCAGGTTTGGGCAAGCAGGGAGATTTGGATGTTAAGATAATCCGGAATGTGATGGGAGAAGCGGTACGCATATTGCGTAAACATCGGTGTAAAACAGCGGCAATCGTGCTGTTCGGTACAGGGGTTGGGGAGATACAACCGGCGGATTCAGCACAGGCTATGGTTGAGGGCTGCTTGTTAGGCTCATACCAGTTTAAGAAGCACCGCACCAGGAATGATGAGGATCAGCCGATTGGGAAGATCACCCTGCTGGAGCGTGAGAAGTTGAAGCTGGCGAGCGTCCGGAAGGGTGTTGAGAAAGGAGTAATCTGTGCTGAAGCTGACATATTAGCGCGTGACATGGTCAACGAACCGGCCAATCACATGACGCCGGGCGATATGGCGCGGATAGCGCAGGAAATCGCCGATAAATTCGGACTGGAGATCCAGGTTTTAGACCGCAAGCAAATGGCAGATGAAAAAATGGGTGCGCTGCTGGGAGTGGCACAGGGTACAAACGAACCTCCAAAATTCATCGTCTTGAGCTATAAGGGCGACAGGCCGGATAAAAAGACCATGTGTATAGTCGGGAAAGGACTGACCTTTGATTCCGGAGGCATTTCGCTGAAACCGCAGGAGTTCATGTCAGATATGAAAGGCGATATGGCGGGTGGCGCCTCTGTGATTGCGGTTATCGGCGCTATAGCCAGGCTGAAAATAAAAAAGAATGTTACTGCCATCATACCGGCGACGGAAAATCTGCCTGGAGGCCGTGCGCTTAAACCGGGCGACGTGCTGAAGGCTTCAAATGGCAAGACCATAGAAGTAGTGAACACAGACGCAGAAGGCAGGCTGATACTTGCAGACGCGCTGTCTTACGCTGTTAAAAAAGGGTTATCTCCCGTAATCGACTATGCCACGCTCACAGGAGCCTGCCATGTCGCGTTGGGTGACACCTATGCCGGAGTATTGACCAATAACCAGCAATTGGCCGACAGATTTCTGGCAGCCGGCAAAGAAGCGGGTGAGAACTTCTGGCAATTGCCGCTGCCGGACGAGTATAAAGAAATGAATAAAAGCGATGTGGCGGATATTAAGAACTCAGGTGGAAGGTATGGAGGCGCCATTACCGCTGCACTGTTCCTGCAAGAATTCGTGGGTGATACGCCCTGGGTGCATGTCGATATTGCCGGGCCCTTCATGTCCGACAAAGCCAAAGGCATACTGGTCAAGGGCGCCACAGGCTTTGGAGTCAGGACGCTTATCGATTTTGTTATAAACTATAAAAGGTGACAGGAGGCGAAAAATGAAGATCAAGTGGCTGGGGCACTCGTGTTTTTTAATCACATCCGTTGAAGGCGTGCGTATAGTACTCGATCCCTATAAATCGGAAAGTCACCTGAACTACATTGAGGTCAGAGAAAAGGCCGATTTGGTGACCGTCAGCCATGAGCACTACGACCACAATTACACGGCGTTGATACCGGGCAATCCCGAAGTGGTAAAAGGACACGGTACAAGAAACATCAAGGGCATTGCTATCCGGGGCATCGACGCCTGGCACGATGAGGCCGGGGGTAAAGAACGAGGTTCAAACACCATCTTTTGCCTGTCGATTGAGGGAATGCAGGTTTGTCATATGGGCGATCTCGGTCACCTGCCCACTGAAGAACAGGTAATTGAGATCGGCAAGGTAGATATCCTGCTGCTGCCGGTGGGCGGTGTTTTTACCATCGATGTTAAGGCAGCCAATGAATTAATAGACAAGCTGAAGCCAAAGGTGGCCATCCCCATGCACTATAAGACAGACAGGTGTACCTGGCTGCAATATGAGGCTGATGATTTTACCAGGGGGAAAAGCAACGTAAAGAGACTGGATACAAGTGAAGTCGAGCTAAGTAAAGCCAAATTACCGGGGACAGCGGAAATCATTATTCTACAATACTCACGCTGACAGTAGTGTCAATGTATGTCGCAAAGCTTCTCGTAGGCTAACCTTGCGGCATAGGCCTCGGCAGCTTTTTTACTTTTACCCGTGCCGATTGCCAGAACAACTTCATTGAGCGAGACCGCCACGTGGAATTCACGGTCATGGTCGGGTCCGGTTGATTCTATCACTTCGTACTCGGGTAAGGCCTTATAATCGGCCTGTGTCAGTTCCTGCAAAAGGGCTTTAAAGTTTGGTTTTACCTGCCCGGCTTTAATAGCCTGAAGATCATCATTGATGGTATTGAATATAAATTGCCTGACTTCTTCAATACCACTGTCAAGGAATATGGCTGCAATCAGGGCTTCAAAAGTATCGGCCAGGTTATTTCGCCGCTTTCTTCCGCCCGAAGCGTCTTCTCCCCTGCCAAGCAGCATATACTCACCCAGTTGCATAATGGTCGCTTTCTCAGCCAGTTTCTCCTGGCGGGTGAGCAAAACCCTGGTCTCGGTTAGCTTTCCTTCGGGAAATTGGGGGAATTCGTGGTAAAGTTTGTCAGCTACGACCATATTCAGCAGGGCATCGCCCAGGAACTCCATCCGCTCGTTGTCGGGCAGTTCGAAGTCGGGGTTCTCGTTTATATACGAGGAATGGACGAAGGCCTGCCGCAGCAGCGCTTCATTATGAAAATGGATGCCCAGTTCAGATTGCAAATGGTGCAATTCACGCACGTTATAGCCTTTTAACGCTTAACACTTCAATTGAACTCTTCCCGGGCCAGCGCTGTGAAAATGATGGAGAACAAACCGAAGACCGGGAACAGGATGAAAGCAACGACAGAGCCGGCCAGCGCCAGCGACCATATCCTGCGCTGCAGTGCATAGACACCACCGATGATAGCAATGATGCCGATGAATACCATGACGAAGGGCACCGCGATAATACTTGAAATGAATTGTTCTACTTGTTGAATCACGACGTCGCTGACACCCAGGTTCTGATGAATAGCGCGGAACACCGAGCTCAAAATAACAAAATAGAGGCCTCCCACCATGCCGATGGCGCCACAAACGATGTCAAGTATTCCCGCCATTATCGGTCTCCACGTGAATTTCATCTGAATCGCACTCCACTTAAGTAAAAATTGCTGTTTAACCTTTGGATATACCTAATTTTAGCAGACCCTGTCAACCTTACGCGTTGAAAATATTCACCTGCCAAAGACATCATGTCAATCTGATATACTTAATAATTTCATTCAAATGGAGTCAACGTCATGTTAATTACATCTCCCGGGCCGATAGCCGACCGGCTTTATCTACTGGGGACACGTCAAAATATTGTATACTTGGTCAAAGGCAAAGAGTCAATGCTGATAGGCGGGGCCATGAACTGGGTGGCGCCTGAACTGGAAAGGCAGTTCAGGGATTACGACATAGATACGGAGTCCATTAAATATATAGTGATACAGCATTCTCATTTCGATCACTGCGGGCTGGTACCCTATCTGAAGAGAAAGCTACCGCAGGTCAGTGTGCTGGGCACTGAATCAGCTAAAAAGATCCTGGCGAAAGAGAAGGTCATCAACTACGTCGAGCTGGTCAATAAGACTATGCTTGACTATTACAGGTTGCAGGAAGAATACCGGCGCATGAATTTAATAATAGATAAGATTGAAGTCGACACAACGGTAAACGACTCTACCGTTGTAGACCTGGGTGACGGGCTTGACGTGCATTTCATAGAAACGCCGGGGCATTCCCCCTGTGCTGTGGCTGTCTATATACCATCATTGAAAGCCCTTTTCCCTACCGACTCTGCGCCCTGCCCCTTCGACGATATACAGACGCTGGCGCGGCCATCGCCGCAGTACGATTTCAACCTGTACCGGCAGTCCCTGAGAAAACTGGCGGGTTATGAAATAGATATATGCGGCTTCGATCATTTTGCGGCCGTTGTGGGGGATGATGCCAGGCAGGTGCTGCGTAATGGCCTCACACAATGTGATGAGCACGAGCAGTACATACTGAAAATGTACGACGAAGCCGGAGACCTGGAAACTGTAGCTAGGCGGGTTGCCAGAATGCCGATAATTATCGAAGAATCAGGAATAATGACAGGAGATGTAATGGTGCCGGTTGCGAGGGCGGAGGTGCGCAACATACTGAAAGCGGCCGGCAGGCTGTAAACGAGCAGGTAATTTAAGTTGTCATAACGGCAAGTGCAATGATATAATCCGGAGCACGCTGGGGATTAGTCTAGCGGTAGGACAGCGGATTCTGGATCCGTGAGCCCTGGTTCGAATCCAGGATCCCCAGCCATTTCATGCGGCGCATTCGTCTAGGGGTTTAGGACGCCGCCCTCTCAAGGCGGAGATCACCGGT
>CAZABI010000071.1:0-5773 GCA_964483235.1 uncultured Dehalococcoidales bacterium
CAGTTGTTTTACGTAAAGCTATCAGGAATTTGATTGTGCCGGTTATGATCCTTGTCTTAGTGGCTGGCGCCGTCACCTGTTGCAGCTCACCGGTAAAACCACAGGATGGCACTTCATCAACAACAGCACCAGCTAAGGCCGCCAGCCTGACCGGGGCCGGGGCCACTTTTCCAGCGCCCCTCTATACTAAGTGGTTCGATGAGTACAATAAAATAACTGGGGTGAAAATTAACTATCAGGCTATCGGGTCCGGCGGTGGCATCAGCCAGATAACGGAGCGTACTGTCGATTTCGGCGCCAGCGACGGTATTATGACGTCTGATCAACAGGCCAAGGCAGAAGCTAAGAATGGCCCTATACTACATATTCCCATGACCAGCGGTGCAGTTGCTGTTATATATAACCTGAGCGGCATCGGCAATGGACAGCTCAAGCTATCCGGCGAAGTGCTGGCCAACATATATCTGAAAAAGATAAATAAATGGAACGACCTGGCCATCACCGCTCTCAATCCCGATCTGAAATTGCCGGATACTGCTATAGCAGTCGTGCATCGTGCCGATGGCTCAGGCACAACCTTCATATTCACTAATTACCTTTCACGGATAAGCAATGATTGGAGCGCTCAAGTAGGCAATGCCACTTCAGTGAACTGGCCCGGCGACATTGGCGGACAGGGCAATGCGGGAGTTGCAGGTCAGGTGCAGCAGGTGCCCGGAGCCATTGGCTACGTTGAACTGGCCTATGCCATGCAGAATAAAATGGCGTGGGCGAAGCTGAAAAATAGCGCCGGTAACTATTTGGAGCCCTCGCTGGCCGGCACTACCAGGGCAGCGGAAGGTGTAAATCTACCGGACGACATGAAGGTCATGCTGACCAATTCTGCTAATCCGGATGCCTACCCCATCGTGGGTTTTACCTGGCTGCTGGTATATGCCAATCAGACTGATCTGGGTAAAGGACAAGCGCTGGCTAAAATGCTATGGTGGGGCATACACGACGGACAAAAATATACTGAGTCCCTTACATATGCCAGCCTGGCACCGGCAGCGGCGACGAAGGCGGAGGCTGAGGTGCTCTCGATTAAATACCAGGGGCAGGCGCTGATTAACCGGTAACTGTCAGCATGTTAGTATAATTGTGAATTGCAGATATTTGCCACATATCTGTAATTCACTTTTTATCGCTCTATAACTGAATTCCGGCAGGAAAATGAAAACAGATCAATTAGCAACAGGCCGCGGGATAGGGATGAAAAAACAGGTTACTTCACCTGGAAAGCGGATAGGCGACAGGCTTTTTTTTAGTCTGACGTTAATATTTGCCGTACTGATGGTCGTCATACTGGTCGGCCTGATATTCGTTCTTTTCATGGACGCTGCGCCGGCCATTGAAAAATTTGGACTGTCTTTTCTTACCAGCCAGGCATGGGACCCTGTGAAAGAATTGTTCGGGGCATTGCCGGCTATCTTCGGTACATTATTGAGCTCATTAATTGCCCTCATTATTGCCATACCGATCAGCCTGGGTTCAGCGATATTTTTAGCCGAACTGGCACCGGACTGGATGAGGAAATCAGGCTCTTTTCTGATTGAGATGCTGGCAGCCATTCCCAGTGTGATTATAGGGTTATGGGGATTGTTCGTCATGGTTCCCGTTATCCGGAACCCGGTCGAAACCTGGCTGGGGACGCACCTGGGTTTCCTGCCGTTATTCCAGGGGCCGCCTTTCGGCGTTGGATTTCTCGCTGCTGGTATCATCTTGGCAATTATGATCGTTCCTATTATTACGGCCGTCAGCCGTGAGGCTCTGCGTGCCGTGCCGGATACCCAGCGTGAAGCCATGCTTGCTCTGGGGGCCACGCGCTGGGAAACAATTTATCGCGTGGAATTACCGTACTGCCGTTCCGGCCTGATAGGTGCGATTATCCTTGGGCTGGGTCGTGCCCTCGGTGAGACCATGGCGGTGACGATGGTAATTGGTAATGCTTACAAATTGACGGACTCACTTTTTTCTCCCGGTGTAACCATTGCCAGCAAAATTGCCAGTGAGTTCAGTGAAGCTTCGGGCGATGTGTATATCGGAAGCCTGGTAGAGCTGGCAATCGTGCTTTTTGCCATTACTTTGGTAGTAAATATAATTGCTCGCCTGCTGGTATGGCGACTGGTATCAACCAGGACGGCAGGAGAATGAGCCATGCTTGAACGGCGATATTATTGGCGTAAATTAATCAGCGGGCTTATGCTGGGGCTATCCGGTGGTGCAGCCATACTTTGCATTATTGTGCTGGCTCTTATATTGGGCTACACGCTGATTAACGGTATGAGCTTTATGAACCTGGACTTTTTAACACAACCGGCCAAACCTGTCGGCGAGATGGGGGGAGGGATGCGAGATGATATATTCGGGACGTTAATCCTGGTGGCCCTGGCATGCGTAATAGCATTGCCGGTGGGAATGATGACAGGTATTTTCCTGTCTGAATTCGGCAGCCCCAGGGTTGCCTCAGCAGTCCGCTTTGCAGCCGATATCCTGGCTGGTGTACCGTCCATAGTAGTGGGCGTATTTGCTTATGCCCTGCTGGTCAGGCCGATGCACAGTTATTCTGCGCTCTCAGCGGGTGTAGCTCTGGCAATAATCATGATTCCCGTTGTGGCCCGTACGGCTGAGGAATCCCTGCGCATGGTGCCTAATTCCCAGCGTGAAGCGGCTTTAGCGTTGGGAGTTTCCAGATGGCGTTCCATAATGGGTGTGGTTGTTCCCGGCGCGCTCACCGGAATTGTTACAGGTGTTATGCTGGCAATTGCCCGTATTGCAGGTGAGACTGCTCCGCTCATATTCACTGCACTGGGTAATGCATTTGGTGTACAGGGGCTCACGCAGCCGATAGGCGCATTACCTCTTCAGATATATCGGTATGCTTTGTCGCCCTACCTGGACTGGCAGCAGCAAGCGTGGGCAGCCGCCTTCCTGCTGGTGATGTTGGTGCTGGGGATAAATGTGATCGTAAGATGGGTCAGTAATCGCAAATCCATGTAAAAAAATTAATTATAGGTAAGTTGAAGGAATAAGCAAATGTCTAATGTGCAAATATCGCCTGATCGTACTGATGTTAAATCCGCCGGGGAAAGAATAACCGGGCAGCCCGGCAAAACTAAGTCTATTTTAGAGGTGATTGAGCTCTATGCTTATTATGGGAAATCAATGGCTGTGAATTGTATAAGTATGGGCTTCAACAGACAATCGATCACTGCGTTGATCGGACCTTCCGGCTGTGGCAAGTCAACGTTCATCCGCTGTCTGAACCGTATGCATGAAGTGTCGGGTATCGGCACAATCAAAGGACAAGTATTGCTGGATGGTGTGGATATTTATGCCAGGGATATGGACGCTGTAACTATACGGCGCCGTATCGGTATGGTCTTCCAGAAACCAAGCGTTTTTCCTACTATGTCGATTTTCGATAATGTGGCATCGGGCATTACCCTGACACAGCTGTGGCCGCGGCGGAGCGGACTTAAGGATTTGGTAGAAAACAGTTTGAAGAAGGCGGCACTATGGGAAGAGGTCAAGGATAAACTCAATCAGCCGGGAGGTTCACTCTCAGGGGGACAACAACAGCGTTTATGTATTGCCCGGGCTATTGCCATAGAGCCGGAAATTCTCCTGATGGATGAGCCGTGCTCTGCCCTGGACCCTATTTCCACGCTGAAAATTGAAGAATTAATGCTTGAAATTAAAAAGGACTACACGGTTGTTATCGTTACTCATAATATGCAGCAGGCGGCCCGTGTATCCGATCGTACCGGGTTTATGTTGCTGGGTGAATTAATAGAGTATTCTGTAACTAGGGAGTTATTCAGCAGGCCCAGGGACAGAAGGACGGAAGATTATATTACCGGCCGTTTTGGTTGATAAAGGAGGTTGCATATGCCGCGTGAAACATACCAGAGACAAATCAGGGAGCTTCAGGACGAAGTGCTTGTCATGGGGAGCATGGTCGAAAAAGCGCTGGAACGTTCCATGCAGGCTCTGAAGCAGCGGGACCTCGAGCTTGCCAAGCAGGTGGTTGCCGATGATAGGCTGATAGATAAAAAGAGGTTTGCTATCGAAGAGCAGGCGCTGGATCTACTGGCGCTCCAGGCGCCGATGGCAAGTGATTTAAGGATTATGCTGGCGACTCTTAACATAATTACCGACCTGGAGCGCATGGGCGATCATGCTAAGGGCAACGCCAAGATATGCTTGATGATAGGTAATGAACCGCCCTTAAAACCGTTGATAGACCTGCCCAGGATGAACGAGAAGGTAATCGACATGTTGCACAGGAGCATCAGCGCTTTCATCAATCATGACGCTGAGACAGCACGTGCCATTGTGCCGGAGGATGATGAGATCGATAACCTTTACGACCAGGTGTTCCGGGAATTGCTTATATTTATGATGGAGGACCCTCGAACCATAACCAGGGCCACTCGTCTGCTCTGGGTAGCACATAACCTTGAAAGGACAGGTGACAGGGTAACCAACATCTGTGAACGCGTTGTGTTCATGGTTACAGGGATGATGGAAGAACTGGATGTTTCAAGTTATTAAAACGATGGCTATGATCTGCGCCGGTTTTTATAAGTTCTCGGAACACACCATGATGCGGCCGTCCACCACCAGGTAACCGCTTCCTTCAGGTAGTACTTTAACCGGGTTGAGGTCCATTTCGAGTATCTGCGGGTTATCTTCCACCAGAGCGGATATTCTTAGAATTAGTTCTTCGATGGACTCTATATCAGCGCGTTTTGAGCCCCGCCAGCCCTCAAGCAATTGATAGGCTTTGACGGAGCGCACCATTTCGTGGGCGTCCGTATCGGATACGGGGTGTAAATTGAAAGTAACATCTTTGAAAAGCTCCACGTAAACACCACCAAGGCCGAACATGATAAGCGGACCAAAAGACGGGTGCTCGGTTACCCCAACGATAACTTCCACACCACCCTGTACCATTTTCTGGATAATGACACCATTCATATCATCCTGTCTGCCGATCTCGCTCACATTTTCAGTGATACGCTGGTAAGCCTTTTCGACTTCTTCCCTGCTCCTGCAATCGAGTATAACGCCTTGAACGTCGGTTTTTTGGGTGATAGTGGACGATAGAATTTTCACAGCAATGGGACAACCGATCTCCTCCGCAGCGGCAGAGGCTTCTACCGGTGTCCTGGCGATTTTTAAAGGTACTACTTTAATTCCATAGCAATCGAGAAGGCCGGTTATCGATTCGGCATCCAGCCAGACTCGAGACTTTCCCGATCTCTGTAAAGCAATTTTTATTATTTCAGAAGCCTTTTCTTTCTTGATGTCCGTGAATTCGGGTATTTTACCCGCCGGCTTTTTCAAACGCTGGCTGAACTCAAGAGCTCTCGATAATGCGCCCGCCGTTGCCTCAGGAAAAGCGAATGACGGCACGAATCCCTTTTCGCTGGATCCGAGCTCTATGCGTGGTCCCCGCAAACCGAGGAATGAAGTCGCAAGCGGTTTTCCCTTTGTGCGGAAGGCGGGAGCTATATCCTTGATCATGGATGCGAATTCTTCGGTCAGTCTCATGATAGCTGGAATGAAGATGGTAATTACAATATCTATATTAGTATCTTCAAGCAGCAACTTAAGGGCTTCCCTGTACTGGTCCACGGTTCCTTCCGGTGAGATATCTATGGGATTAGACAGGTTCGCACGAGATGAGAGCACAGAACGCAGGCGAGCCGCTGTTGATTCAGAGAGG
>CAZABI010000072.1:0-5745 GCA_964483235.1 uncultured Dehalococcoidales bacterium
TAAATAACCTACCGACACACCCGCATACCTTGGTCCCGTTATCTCGGCCGACATGGTGAGCATGATCGGCAGGGCGGAGATGAGGAAAAAGCCGATCAGTACACCGTTTAACATGTTGAGACCATAGCTTTTGGCGAAGATAAAGGCAGTTATCGTCAGCGCCCCCACCAGGGAAGCCAGGATGAGGAAGGGCTTCCTGCGCCCCAGTTTATCCGAGATAAGCGGTATTACAATACAGCCTACCATGCCACTGAAGATGAGCGCAGCCGAAATATTGCCGGCATCGGTCATGGGTATATTGTGCAGCTCGTTCAAGATCTTCTCCATCCAGGTGGCCAGCCCGTTGAAAACACCTATGCCCACCAGGGCGATGAATCCGAGTATAACGAAGTCTCGCATCTTCAGGATGTGCTTGATACTGCCCCAGTTGGATACTTCTTCCACGCTTTGATCGGCGCGTGTCGGCGTTGGCGGTTTATCCTTTACCAAGAACAGGAAAGCCAGCAGGCCGGCAATGCCCAGGATGCCATAAATCCAGATCATGGCTGTGAACCCGAGGCCGTTGACCAGCCAGGGAGTAGCCCCCAGCGCAATCATCATCCCGACGAACAGGGCCAGTGTTCCCAGGCCAATCGCAGTGGCCTCTTCTTTAGGCGCGAACCAGGACGTGGCCAGCTTGGTTATGCCGTTCAGAACGAAGGGCTGGCCGATGGATATGCCTATCTGCGATATCAGCAGGATGGCGAAAGATGAGGGATTGATAACACGAAATAGTGCGAATACTCCCGTGAAGGCAACACCCAGGCCTATGCCGAATTTGAAGCCCTTCCGGTCGATTATCAGCCCGGCAGGCAATGTGAGTATGACCTGTATAAGTGGAAACACCAAAGTAAACCACATAACATCGCTGGCTGGAATTTTCAGCAGGTCTTCGATATAGGTCTCAATTGCAGCGAAATTCAGCCAGTACAGCTGGGTCAGCGCCGACACATACATGTAAATCGCCAGCACCACCCACCTGTAGCGGTAAACTTTGAATTGTTGCTCCATGGCCTCCCCTCCTTTTAACGATATAGTTCGCGGCAATTATAACATGTCGCGCAAGAGGAGATAATAAGAAGGGCTGAGAAATCAGCCCCTCTTATGTTAACACACGTGATTAATACAGCCTTGCGCACATTACAGCGACACGGAATTTACCAGCAATCCTGCGGGTCAGCCCAGGATGGGAAGTACCTGTAATGTTCGGGGGGATTAGCCTTCTGTAATCCTTTGTAAGTAACGCGGGCCAGGGAGATGCCCTTACGGGTGCGGTAAAGCCCGGCATAGCCCTGCTTTTCCAATCCTTCCAGCAGCTTTACCAGGTTCTCACCGGAGACCTCAAGCCATTCCCTGATATCCTCCATGGTCATATGCAGCCCGGGATTTACCCGGTAATTCTCTGCCAGCACTTTGAGCACATCTTCTTCAGAATTGGCGGGTTTCTTCGGCAGAGGCTTGCCGATGGGCAGCGGCACCTTGAGATCAGGATCAATAACCCGCTGGGGGACCTTCAGGTCATTCCTCATGTTGCGTACACCCTAGCGGTAGATGAGCAGCTTCAATACCTCTGATGTGCCCGCGGCTATCTGCTGGTGCTTGGCGTCACGGAAAATCCTCTCCACCGGGTAGATCTTTAAAATACCATTGCCACCCATGCACTGCACAGCTTCAAGCGCTGTCTCCATGCAGGTATCGCTGGCATACATCTTGGAGATGGCTGCCTCCACGGGCACCGCTTTGCCAAGGTCTGCGCAGTGAGCAGCGTAATAGACTACCAGCCTGCTCAAGTAGAGCTTCCAGATCATATCGGCCAGTTTAAACTGGTTGGTAGCGATGCTTCCGGTAGGTTGTCCGAACTGGATGCGCCGCTCCAGGTGCTGCCGGGTATAGCGGATGCACTCACGCGCGGGACCGAGCGCCGGCGCTGCGTTGAGTATTCTCTCCACGTTAAGGCCGCCCATCATGATTTTCCAACCTTCACCTTCCTGCCCCAGGAGGTTGGCCACCGGTACCTTAGCATCATCATAGCTCAGGTAGCAGTTATAGGAGCCATCATAACCCATCGTATCGTTGATGCGCTCCACGTGAAAGCCGGGCGTGCCTTTTTCTACAACAAAGGCCGACAAATGCTTGTAAGCGAGCTTGTCCTCTGCCTTGCTGCCGGTGAGGAAGTAGCACATATAGAGGTCAGCCGCAGCGGCGATGGTCTGGAAACGTTTCTTGCCGTTTACAATATAGAAGTCGCCCTCGCGGACAGCGGTGGTCTCGATACCCGAGATATCTGAACCGGCATAGGGCTCAGTCATGGTAATGCAGCCGATCAGTTCTCCCTTAGCAATCCTGGGCAGCCATTTCTGTTTCTGTTCTTCGTTGCCGTTGTGAACGATCTGGGTAGCTGAGCCGAACATGGTGGTGCCAAGACCGCCGGCGGACTCACCCGCCCGGGATGTTTCCTCGGTGATGATAGCAGCGCCGGTAACACCCCATTCCTCGGCATGGCCACCATACTTCCCGGGAATCAACGCGCCGAACCAGCCCTTTTTGGCCATCATCGCCAGTCCTTCACGGGAGAATTTCCTTTTTATCGCGTCCCGCTCACCGATGGGTATCAATACCTCATCGGCGTACTTGCTTGCATCCTCGGCTAATTTGAGTTGTGCTTCGCTCCACCAGGGGAAAGTTTCCATAATGCGACCTCCTGAGATATTTAAATTTTATAGCTGTGCCACTATGCCAATGACCGCGAAATTATGCCATTTCACCGACCGAGAAGTCAATCGGTGAAGCTGCCGGCTGAATGTCCGCAATTTAAAGATAGCAGTTATAGCGAGCGCCGATTAATACTCGTACCTGTATCCAATAAATGCTCTGTTAAGTGCCGGCCGCTTTCTTCAGCCGCGGATCAAGGGCGTCCCTCAATCCATCGCCCAGGAAATTGAATCCCAGGACGGCCAGCGCTATAGCTATTCCCGAGGACAGCGCGGGCCAAAAAGAGATAGCCAGATATTGATAGCCATCGCGGAGCATGGTGCCCCAGCTTGGATCGGGTGGCTGAATTCCCAGGCCGAGAAAACTGAGAGCGGACTCAACAATGATGCAGGCTCCAATCATGATGGAACCGACGACAATGATAGGTTCGGTTACATTGGGAAGTATATGACGGAAGATAATTCGGGCGTCCTTAGCTCCCATAGCCCGAGCAGCCTCAACAAACTCCCGTTCCCTGATGGATAATACAGATCCGCGCGCCAACCTGGCGAAAACAGGAATCATAACTACGCTGATAGCTACAAATGCAGTACCTATCCCCGGCCCGAGCGCAGCAGTTATAGCAAGAGCTAATATAAGGGCAGGGAAAGATATGATCGCGTCCATGATCCGCATGATGATACTGTCAACTATACCTCTCCTGTAACCTGCGACCAGTCCCAAGGGCACTCCGATAGCGATGGCGATAAGCACCGTGATCACACCAACCTGCAAAGAAACCCTTGAACCGTAGATAAGCCTGCTCAAGACATCCCTGCCGTACTGGTCCGTCCCAAGCAGGTGCGCGGGGCCGGGTCCCTGAAACCTGTCGGGTATACTCTGGGCTACAGGATCACAGGGAGCTAATAAATTGGCAAATATCGCTGTCAGGACGAATACAGCAATTATTACAAGTCCCGCCAGAGAAAGTTTGCTCTCGAACAAACGGTCCCACAACCGCCGCCGAACAGCGCCGGGCGGTGTTTCTTCAGTATCCAGCGCCGGATCCTTACGTTTGCCATGAACGAACTTAAACATATTGGAACCTTTCAACGATATTTAATCCTGGGATCAAGAAAAGCATAGCTAAGGTCAGCGAGCAGATTAAAGACAGTGACAATAAAACCCATCAGCAGAACAACAGCCTGTACTATGGGGTAGTCGTGTGCAAAAATAGCGCTAACCACGAGTCTGCCAATACCCGGTATGGCAAAGATGGTTTCTACAATTACAGAGCCTCCGAACAGAATTGCCACCTGCATAGCCAGGATTGTGATTACAGGAATAAGGGCATTTTTCAGGGCGTGCCCGCTGATAATAGCATATTCGCTGAGCCCCTTAGCCCTTGCCGTCCTGATGTAATCCTGCTCCATCACCTCAAGCAGGCTCGACCGAACCTGGCGCATGGTCACTGCTGCCATGGCCGCGGATAAAGTCAGTGCCGGTAAAATGGTGAGCTTGAGACTCAGTAATGGATTATCAAACAAACCTGTATATCCTGACGTTGGCAGCCAGCGTAACATCACCGAGAATACCAGGATTAAAAGAATGCCAATAACAAAATTGGGAATGGCTATACCCACGATGGCAATAAGCCGGCTCAATTGGTCTTCAATAGAATTTCTACGCAGTGCCGACAGGATGCCAATGGGTATCGCAACAATGAGCGAAAGTATCATGGCCGACAAGCCTATTTGTAAGGTAACAGGGAGCCTTTGGGCGATGAGCTCCGATACAGATTGGCGATTTACGATAGAACGCCCGAAATCGCCACGTAGCCCATTACCGAGCCACTCTATGTATTGCATTAATATTGGACGGTCCAGACCAAGTTCATGCCTCAATATAGTCACTGCCTCCGGTGTGGCTTCAGGCCCCAATATAGCAGCCACAGGATCACCCGGCATCAGGTGCATCAGCGAAAAGGCAATCATCGTAACCAATAGTAGCACCAGCACCATCTGTAATAATCTTCTGATTATATAGTTACGCAACAGCAAACTCCTTGCTTAAAATCCATATTGTTCATCACTGAACTATACTCGATGACATGCCACCCAGTGCTCTTCACCGATATTTCTCAGAATAGGTATTTCTTCACGGCACCTCTCAATTGCTATGTCACACCGCGTGTGAAAATTACAGCCGGGAGGCGGGGCAAGCGGGCTGGGCACATCGCCTTTTAAAATAATACGCGTACGCTTGCTTTCGAGCAGGGGATCAGGAACGGGCACGACCGAAAGTAAGGCCCTGGTATATGGATGAAGAGGGCTCTGGTAAAGACCGGTTCGCGATGCTATCTCAGCGATTTTACCAAGGTACATAACAGCTATTCGGTCGCTAATGTGCCGTACTACGGCAAGGTCATGGGCGATGAACAGGTAGGTCAGCTGATAGCGCTCCTGAAGTTCCTGCAGAAGGTTAATAATCTGAGCCTGGATAGAGACATCCAGTGCAGATACCGGTTCATCACAAATAATAAATTCGGGCTTCAGTGCCAGAGCGCGCGCAATGCCGATCCTCTGTCGCTGTCCTCCACTAAACTCATGCGGATACCGGCCTGCCATGCCAGGATTTAAACCCACAGTGTCCATGAGTTCGGCAACCCTGTCTTTCCAGTCATCTCCCTGTGCCAGACGATGAACTGTCAGCGGTTCACCAATGTTAGCTGCCGCTGTCATGCGCGGATTCAGGGACCCGTAGGGGTCCTGGAAAATGAGCTGCATGCGCCGCCTCGTTTTACGCAAATCCTCTTTACTCAGTCCACACAGATCAATGCCGGCGAAAAATACTTTTCCCCCTGTAGGTTGTTGTAATTGTAGTATGCACCTGCCCACCGTGGTCTTGCCGCAGCCGCTTTCACCTACCAACCCCATCGTCTCTCCACATCTGATATTGAAATTTACACCGTCCACGGCAAGACCACGGTGGGCAGGTGCATACTACAATTACAAC
>CAZABI010000073.1:0-4001 GCA_964483235.1 uncultured Dehalococcoidales bacterium
ATTGAAAACGTCGGAGCACTGGTTCTAAGCAACTATTTCAAATTTTGTTTTTCTGAGGCTAAGGCGAGAAGTCCTGAAGAAATCGATTCGCTGGCGCGATCTCTGGCTATCTGGGGACGTGTACATATAGGGGAATAAAATATATAGCGGCACAAATTATCACTATACTTAGTTTTCGCGGCACAGATTTTAGGCGGTTTTGACAAGCGAATATATCAGCATTACAATGTAATGTAATGAGCATATGCTCATAATATCAACAAGGATGTGCCGTGGAAGAGCATACCTACATCGGCAGGTAGGCTTTGTACCGCAAATGAGTGCTTTAAATATGATGGAATGGGATCGAGCCGAGGTAACTAAAGAATGCGTTGGTGGGTATAGCGTTGCTCACAGAGGAGTCGTCAAGCTTAATGAAAATCCTTGATGATCTGATATCGAGTTTGAATATGGATACAGGCGTAAAAGATATACGCCAGGGTTTGTATCATACCGCTGTGCTAACCAGAAACTGCGGCCTGGCGGCTACGCTGCCGCAGGATGCGCTTCGCCAGGGACACGCTTCTGTGAAAGATTGCGGTCTATTGCTGATGAAGAGCGCTTCAGAACTGGTGCGGATGGCCTACTCTCAAAGCATTCTTGAGGCAGCTATCGGTATGGCTGCCATTAACTCACTTATGCAAATTGATGAGGGTGAATGCTTGAATGTCAATGCTCGAGAGATTATTGCTGAGAAGGGAAGAGCCAAAAGGGTAGCCGTTGTAGGACACTTCCCTTTTATACCTAAACTCCGTGAAATTGTTGAAGAGCTGTGGGTCATTGAGAAAAACCCTGGTGAGGGTGATTTGACAGAGGATAAAGCAGCAGAATTTATCCCGCAGGCTGATGTTGTTGCAATTACTGGCACTGCTTTCACCAATCACACTGTTGAGCAGCTATTGCGACTATGCAACCCGGGCGCCTACGTGGTTATACTTGGGGACACTTCACCCTTGTCGCCTGTATTGTTTGATTATGGCGTTAATGCTATATCCGGCACTAAAGTGATCGACCCTGAGTTAGCTCTTCGCTGCGTGAGCGAGGGGGCTACCTACCGCCAGATCAAAGGAATTCAACAGCTCACAATGATGAAGCAACCAAACAAGTGAAGTATTATGACTCACGCTGAATTAAAACAATTAGTTAGAAAAGTAAAAAAATTAGCTACGACATTGGCATGGTTGTGACTGATGCAAGGTGGGTTAAGACATGACGATATTGCGTATCTGTCATCTTCCCGGTGATGCTGTACTGCGGCAAAAAGCAAAGAGAGTTCCTGTTATTGATAGCTCAATACAACGGCTTATCGATAATATGATTGAGACGATGCAACAGGCGAATGGGGTGGGATTGGCCGCCCCTCAGGTAGGCGTATCCCTACGGTTAATCGTTTTACAGATGCCGGGTGAGGTCCCTCTGGCAATTATCAACCCGGAAATAGTTGAATGCAGTGGTGAGCAAGAGGTGACCGAAGGTTGTCTCAGCGTTCCTGGCTATTGCGGTGATGTAAGCAGGTCAGCTCAAGTAACTGTTAAGGGATTGGATAGCACCGGTAAAAAAATAAAAGTCAAAGCTAATGGTCTCATGGCTGAAGCTTTGGAACACGAGATCGATCACCTCAACGGGATATTATATATCGATCATGTCACTAATCAAGACAAGCTGCATCCGGTTGAGCCTCTGGCGATACCAGAGGTAAAACCTGTTAAGGAATAGGTAGCGATTATGAGTAAGACAATAATCGAAGTCAGGCAATCCCTGTGTCTGGGGTGTGGGCTATGTTCGCAGGTCTGCCCGACAGGAGCGATATCACTAAGCCATGACCGTGTTCAAATAAACCACAGCCGGTGCAATCATTGCCGCCTTTGCATCGATACCTGTCCCCAGGGCGCCATAGTGGAGCTCGCACCGGTTTCAGGCGCAGACCTGGCACACGCGATTAACTCATTGAAGCGTAGGACGGACGACCTCGCCAGACGTATTGAGAGACTCAGGTCGATAGTAACTTAGAAGCAGTCCTAAAAAAGCCTATCCCGGCAACCGAAGGCCAATACCCTAATATAGTTGCCGTGCGAGCAGAAGCGAAATGACCAATTTTAAAGATATAGCCGAAGCCCGGAAACTGCTGAGACTGGGAGAGAAAGCGACACTGAATGAGATTAAAAGCGCATACAAAAGGCTGGCTCATCTCCATCATCCGGATAAGCATGGCAATGCCTCTGCGGAAAATCATCTGGCTATGAATAAATTGAACCAGGCATACAAGTTACTTATGGACTACTGCGCGGACTATACAATTGACTTCAGCGAGAAAGATACAGGTCAGGCCTATAGCTATGAGGATGAGGCGAGCGAATGGCGTGAAAAATGGGCAGATAGTATTTAGCCGATTATTAGCGTCTGGTTTCCTGACTGAGCTAATTTGATTAAAGACTTAGACAGTACATTTTGGCCTTTGCAGATACAAATTGGTGTTTACAAACGTTTTACTATGTAAGCCTGCCTCGGTTATTGCAAATAATTAGCATTAGCATTATAATAAAAACCAATTTATTCTATATTGAATGCCGTTACAAGGCCAAACTTCGTCACGGCGCAGCTTATTTAAATGTAATGAAAATATTGTTAATGGGCAACCCTAATGTAGGTAAGAGCGTTATCTTTTCCCGTCTCACCGGTGTGCGGGTTATATCATCCAATTATCCAGGTACAACGGTAGGCTATACCCGCGGGCATATGAAGCTGGGACAGCAAGTTGCGGAAGTAATTGACGTTCCGGGTACGGTTACTCTTGAACCCACCTCTGAAGCTGAGCAGGTAGCCCTACGCATGCTCGACAGTGGGGATGTGATAATAAATGTGATCGATGCTACAAATCTGGAGAGGAATCTGTATCTAACCCTGCAGCTATTGGAGAGAAATAAACCGGTAATAGTGGCACTTAACATGTGGGATGATACCAGGCACCGGGGGATAAATATTGATCTGGAGAAATTGAGAGCGGAACTCGCTGTGCCGGTTATCCCTACTGTGGCTGTTAGTGGTGAGGGGATGAAGGAACTGGTGCAATCCATTCCATCCGCTGTGCCTCTGAAAATGGCGGAACGTACCCGGGATGAGCGTTGGGCTGAAATCGGACGAATTACTAATGACGTCCAATCTGTTACCCATCGTCATCACACATGGTTTGAGCGTTTGGCTGATGCCAGCGTGCGGCCCTGGTCAGGCAGTCTCATTGCCATGGCAATTTTGCTCGCATCCTTTTTCGCTATCCGTTTTATCGGCGAGAGTTTGATCAATTACGTGTTTAATCCATTGTTTGAAAATCTATGGGCGCCTGTTTTAAAGAAACTTAGCGACTTGCTCGGGGGTGGCGGGCTATTGCACGATATCGTGATAGGCAAAATGATCGATGGCCAAATAGATTTCATACAATCTTTCGGGCTGCTTTCCAGCGGACTTTACGTGCCTGTGGCCATGGTTTTACCCTATATAGTGTCTTTTTATCTTGTCCTCGGAGTGTTGGAAGATGTGGGCTATTTGCCCCGTTTGGCGGTGTTAATGGATACGTTTATGCATCGCCTCGGATTACATGGATATGCTATTATCCCAACTCTGCTTGGGTTTGGATGCAATGTGCCGGCAATCCTATCCACACGCATATTGGAAAGTCAGCGGGAACGTTTTATTGCGGTCACGCTCATTTCTATCGCCGTACCCTGCGCTGCTTTGCAGGCTATGATTTTGGGACTGGTAGGTGAGAGGGGAATTCAATATGTTGCCATTATATACGGGACGCTTTTTATGGTCTGGATTATTTTAGGCACTATATTACGTTATGCTATCAAAGGTTTTGTCCCTGAGCTGCTTATCGAAATACCGCCTTACCGCTTTCCACCCTGGCAGGTAATTTTACAGAAATTATGGATTAGAACCAGTGGCTTTCTGATGGAAGCAATTCC
>CAZABI010000073.1:4101-5727 GCA_964483235.1 uncultured Dehalococcoidales bacterium
TGACCATGTTCTTCCCATGTATAGCTACATATGTAGTTCTTTTTAAAGAACTTGGGTTAATCAATTCTCTTAAGTCAACTGGGATTATGATTACCGTTGCCTTAATAGTGGGAACACTGCTAAATCTGGTTCTGCCAAATTCTATTTAATTACCCCACGCTTTTTAGAGTAAATCAATCCTGGTCTGCTTGACCGATTTAATGTGCTTTTTTAAAAGCAATCGGGGCGGGGCTTATAGCCCCGCCCCTGGATTGCCACGGCCGCTGCGCGGCCTGTCAATGACGCGCTTAAAACTAAATGAATTTCACTTCCAGGAGATGTGTGGAACAGGAGATGCAGGGATCGTAAGCCCTGACCAGCATCTCCATGGCCTTTATAATTTCGTCCTCAGGTTTGCCCAGAAGCTGCGGCAGCAATTCGTTGAAGTCATGCTGGATGCTGTTATGGTTCTGATTGGTGGGGATGATGATGTTGGCAGCCAGCAGTTTGCCGTCATCGTCGAAAGTGTAGTCATGGAAAAGTATGCCGCGTGGGGCTTCGACCGCGCCTACCCCCCGCCCGGCCCTGACCTTGACCTCGGGCTTCTCATCCTTCATGCCCCTGGTGAGCAGCTTGTCCAGGATGATTATACTATTCTCCACGGAATGCACGCACTCAACCAACTGAGCAACACTGATGAAGTAGGGATTATGGCAGATGGCCTTGAGTCCGAGCTCACCGGCCACCTTTTTCGCTTTGGGATGAAGTTTGTCATGATTAATGTTAAAGCGGGCCAGTGCCCCCACCTGGTAGGAATCCTTTAGATGCTTGGTATATTTGGCAGTCGACCACGGCACGCAGAACTCGTTGGTCACCTTGAGGTAATCGTTGACAGGGAGAGGTTTGCAGAGATTGGAACCTATCATGCCGCCGATAAAGGCATATTCATCCGGCTTGGTCAGAGCGATGTACTCGGTTTCGCGTGTGAACGAGGGGAAAGTAAGAGTCTTGAAGAGGTCCACAGTGATGGACAGGTCTTTCATCACCTCGCCCTCAAGCTTCTCCTTGAGCCAGCGCAATTGCTCTATTTCCGGCCATTTGACAAAGCCGCCAGCCACCTGTGAGATAGGATGCGTCTTGCGACCGCAGAGGAGATCCGCCCAGTCATTGGCAAACTTCTTCAGGCGCAATGCGCGAAGGACGACATCGGTATGCGTGGCCGCCAGCGGGATGACGCTGCCGACATTGAAGAAGTCGGGCGCCACCAGAAAATAGGTGTGCAGTATATGACTCTGCAGCGTTTCAGCGTCGAAGAGGCAGTCGCGCAGTAATTTAGCCTGCTCAGTGAGTTTAACACCGAAGGCGGCCTCAACGGCCTCGATGGAGCCTGTTGAGTGTGCCACGGCACAAATGCCGCAGATGCGAGGCGCTATGAAATTAACGTCCGAGTAACTGAGGCCGCGCAGCATCGACTCGAACATGCGCGGCGACTCGGGAACTTCCCATTTGCATTCCTCGATTTTGCCGTCCCTGGCATTGACGACGATGTTGCCGTGTCCTTCAACGCGGCAGACATGATGTACCTTGAAATTAACTGTCTTACTCATGCTTTGGCTACCTCCAGGTTTCCATTAAACAGCCTGAACT
>CAZABI010000074.1:0-1646 GCA_964483235.1 uncultured Dehalococcoidales bacterium
CAGAAAAACAAAATTTGAAATAGTTGCTTAGAACCAGTGCTCCGACGTTTTCAATCGCAGAACGGACGGCAGCCAGCTGAATTAATATGTTCTCACAATCACGGCCCTCCTCAATCATTTTCTGTAAACCTCGCGTCTGTCCCTCAATTTTCTTCAGGCGATTGATCAGGGTTACCTTTGATATCTCGTCTCTAACCATAATAAACTCCGCTTCTTGTTAATAAATTCTTGTTTACCATACCCCGGTAGGGTATAATGATCGACGGCTTATTTGTCTGATTCTACCATATTATTAAGAAGGAGATAACTATTAAATGGAGAAACACGAACTGGTTATTGTAGGGGGTAGTGCCGGGGGTATTCAAGCTGCAATTTGTGCTCAGCGGCATCATGGCCTGAAGGACATCCTCGTTATACGCATTGAAGAAAAAACCATGGTCCCCTGCGGTATCCCGTATATCTATGGAACTTTAGGCGCTGTAGAGAAAAATATCATGCCCGCTTCCCTCCTGGGAGAAGCAAAGCTGAAAATCGGGGAGGTGCTATCAATTGATCGGGTAGCGAAAACAGTTTCACTTAAAAATGGAGAAAAGATCGGCTACGAAAAGTTAATTCTGGCTACGGGGTCTGATCCACTTCAACCGTCCATACCGGGCATAGAGAAAAAGAATGTCTGGTTTGCCTGGAAAAACACCGATTATCTTGGTGACCTTGCGCAAGCCATTGAAAATGTTGGCGATATTGTTGTTATCGGCGGCGGGTTCATAGGGTTGGAATTTGCTGACGAGTGCCGCAAAAAAGGACATACGATAACCGTCGTAGAAATCCTGGACCATTGCTTACAGCAGGTATGCAACTCTGACCTGTGTATCCGGGCAGAGGAAGCGCTTAAGGGAACCGGCGTAACTATTATAACCTCTAACGGAGTAAAATCAATTAATGGCAATAATAAAGTTGAGTCGGTTACATTGCAAAACGGAGATACTATAAAATGTGATTTGGTGATTAATGGTATTGGTGTAACTCCCAACGTTAAACTTGCAAAAGACGCAGGGCTGGAAATTGGACCTACAGGTAGTATCAAAGTGGATGAGTTCCAGAGAACTACTGATGCTAATATCTTTGCTGTTGGGGATTGCGCTGAGAAATACTCTTTCTTTAATGGATTGCCGGTACCTATCAGATTAGCTTCTGTAGCAACACGAGAGGCAAAAATAGCCGCAGCTAACCTTTATCAGCCGCAATGGCGCAATATTGGAACGATTGGTGTGTTTTCAACAGTTGTAGCTAATACAGCAATGGCCATGGCTGGCTTAACCGATAGGAAAGCCCGCGAGTTAGGCTATGATGTTATTGTTGGTGAAGCCCAGGCTGCTTCCAAACATCCGGGCACAATGCCCGATGCGCATCCTTTGAAAGTGAGGCTTGCATTTGACCGCAGGTCAGGGAAAATACTGGGTGGTTGCGCCTGCTGTACTCAAAGCGCCGGTGAAGTTGTGAATATAATCGCAGCAGCTATAGTAAACGAAATGACGATGGAACAAATTGCCATGTTCCCCATGGGAACCCATCCATGGCTTACCGCCTCACCGCTGGTCTATCAATTTACCGATGCTGCCAGCAACGCAATTCATCAGGTAAAAAAT
>CAZABI010000074.1:1746-5709 GCA_964483235.1 uncultured Dehalococcoidales bacterium
GCTGGTCTATCAATTTACCGATGCTGCCAGCAACGCAATTCATCAGGTAAAAAATTCAGCGCGGGCACAAACGTAATCCTTAAATATAGTATATAGCATTTTATGTAATCGTCCTGGTCAGATAAGTCAATAAGGCAAGTGGGTTCAAGGTCACTCATATGCCGCTAATTGGTTTGTCCATAATCAGTATATACCCTCGTCTTTACACTCTGCCTTAGCTAATCAGGAATACCGCTTACCTATCCTTCTCTGCATTCAACGGTGCTTAGAACACTGTTAACTTGGATTTGACAAGGATATTAAATCGCTCTATACTCATTATGAGCATATGCCCATTATAAAGAGGTTTAAACAAACATGCCGAGACCGGTAAGATGCCGCCGGATAGCCTTCCTGCCGGGAGCTACTTACTTTAAACCGGCGGGAATACCCTTGCAATTCCTGCAAGAGGTGCGCCTGTCGCTGGAAGAAGCAGAGGCCATCCGGCTCAAGGACATTGAAGACCTGGACCAGGAGCAGGCAGCGCTCCGCATGAACGTATCACGGCCTACCTACCAGCGGGTATTGGAATCGGCCAGGAAAAAGGTGGCTGATGCCCTGCTGAATGGTAAAGCTATCAGAATCGATGGAGGCAATTTCGAGTTTCAGGAAGCGCCTCCCGGCGGATACGGTCCGCCCGGTATGGATCACGGCCGACACGGGCGTTGCCGGGGCAGAGGCTTTCGTGGTGGATTTTAGCACTGAAAACTAAATACTTGTTAAAGGAGGTATTAAAATGCCATACGGAATTGGTTATGGAATGGGCAGGGGCGTTGGCTGGGGCCGTGGGGGTGGCTACGGAGCAGGAAGAGGCGCCGGACGGGGGCGCGGAAGAGGCTACGGTTTCGGGTTCAGGGGTTCTGTGCCGCCCTGGCCGTATGTTGGCCGCGGCCGTGGAGGCCTGCCCAGGTGCGGGTATTATTTCGATTACCCGGCCTATGTCGCGCCCGGTTATCCGGGTGAAGCGCCTGCTGCTGCAGATTATGATCTTGGCGACCTGAAAAGTACAGTGGCATCCTTGAAAGATAGACTTGCGCGAATGCAGACAATGATCAGCGAGATGGAACAGCAGAAGGCTTAACAGCCCGAAACATATTCGTTTCGCGCTGTTCCCTTAAGTAATAAACCAAAGGAGGTATTGAAATGCCAGGATTTGATGGAACCGGGCCGAGGGGGCTTGGCCCCATGACAGGCGGAGCCCGTGGGTATTGCGCTATGCCAGTGGGTAATACTGGTGCGGGCTACAGGCGGGGATATGCGTATCCGCCGCGTGGAATAGCTTCCGACCCATATTACCAGGCGCCGGTGGATCAGCAGGATATCGAATTGCTTAAAAATGAATTTGACCGCCTGCTCAAGGAGCTTGAAGATATGGAGTCAAGAATAAGGCGACTGGAAAAGAAATAGTCCCGTATTTACTGAGCAAGCTAAATCAATTTACGGAACAGGAGATGAATCCATGAAATTAGCAGTGACCGCCACCGGACAAGGGCTTGACGCCGATGTTGACCCGCGCTTCGGCAGGTGCAAATACATCATTTTTGTTGACCCTGACACACTGGAGTTCGAGGCAGTGGAGAACACCCCCGCTGGTGGGGGCGCCGGTATCGCCGCCGGCCAACTCGTCGCATCGCACGGAGCAGAAGCCGTGTTGACCGGCGACTGCGGCCCCAACGCCTACCAGGTGCTCTCTGCAGCCAAAATCCAGGTGATAACCGGTGTATCCGGTAAGGTTAAGGACGCGGTACAGGCCTTCAAAGCCAGCCAGTTCAAGGCCAGCAGCCAGCCCAGCGTCCAGCCCCACCACGGTTTATCAGGACAATAATATTAATTAATTAAGGAGGTGTATCATGCCCAGAGGAGATATGACAGGACCGCCACCCGGCGGTGGCAGAGGAGGTGGCAGAGGCGGTGGTGGTGGCGCTGGCCAGGGTGGTGGTGGCAGGGGACTGGGACGCGGCGGCAGGATGGGAGGCAACCGGCCCGGTGCAGGGCCAGGCGGCGACTGCGTTTGTCCCAGTTGCGGCGCCAGAGCCCCACACCAGGTAGGAGTGCCGTGCTACAGCGTTAAATGTCCCAGTTGCGGCGCTGCTATGGCGAGAGGGTAAATGATTATATCTGTTGCCAGCGGCAAGGGGGGAACGGGCAAGACCCTGGTAGCCACCAGCCTTGCCCTTTCCCTCAAGGATACCTGCAGGGTGCAGTTACTCGACTGCGACGTCGAGGAGCCCAATGATCACCTGTTCCTCCGGCCTGTAATCACGGACAGGGAGGCGGTCTGCATCCCTGTGCCGAAGGTGGACTATACAAAATGCACCTTCTGTGGCGAGTGTGCGCAAGTATGCGCCTACAATGCCATCGCCGTTGTGCCTGGGAGCGTGCTCGTATTTGACCAGCTCTGCCACGGCTGCGGCGCCTGCAGCTACCTCTGTCCTGAAAATGCTATCTCGGAAGAAGGGCGGGAAATGGGTATCGTCGAATCCGGCCATGCTGATGGCATCCAGTTTGTCCAGGGCAGGCTGACGGTTGGTGAGGCTATGCCGACACCTGTAATTCGCAGGGTAAAGGCCAGGATTGACCACACGGCAACTGCTATTTTAGACGTGTCTCCCGGCACCTCTTGCCCCGTGGTGGAGGCCATCAGGGATACCGATTACTGCCTTCTCGTCACCGAACCCACACCCTTCGGCCTGCACGACCTTGAACTTGCTGTTGAAACGGTCAGATTATTGGGCATCCCCTGCGGCGTAATCATTAACCGCGCCGTCCAGGGAGAAAACCTGGTGTCTGATTACTGCGCGCGGAAAAAAATCCCCGTCCTGCTTGATATACCGCTGGACAGGGAAATCGCTCGTCTTTATTCCAACGGGATTACGCTGGTAGAGGGCATGCCGCAGTGGCAGTCAAAATTTAAAGATGTCTATACCAGTGTTGCAGGAGCTATACATGAAAGAAGTCGTTGTGCTGAGCGGTAAGGGCGGCACAGGTAAGACCAGCATAGCCGGCTGCTTCGCCGCGCTGGCACGCAACAAGGTGCTGGCAGATTGCGACGTGGATGCCGCCGACCTTCACCTGCTGTTGCAGCCGCGACACAGGAGCAAAGAAGAGTTCTGGAGCGGGCAGTCCGCGCAGATCGACGAAAAAACCTGCACCGGTTGCGGCCTGTGCGAAGAGCTATGCCGCTTCAATGCTATCAAGAATCTGAAGGTCGATCACACATCCTGTGAGGGCTGTGGCTTTTGCTACCGCATCTGCCCTGTGGAAGCTATCACCATGCAGGACAACATGGCCGGGCACTGGTTCATCTCAGACACCAGTTACGGCCCGCTGGTGCATGCGCGCCTGGGCATAGCACAGGAGAATTCGGGCAAGCTGGTGGCACTGGTCAGGCAGCAGGCCAGAAAACTGGCAGAAGAAATGAATTACACGGCTATTATCACCGACGGTCCTCCGGGCATCGGCTGCCCGGTGATATCGTCGTTATCCGGCGCCGACCTGGCGCTGCTGGTGACCGAGCCCACAGTATCAGGCATCCACGACCTGGAAAGGGTCATCGGTGTCTGCCGCCATTTCAATGTGCCAGCTTCAGTATGCATTAATAAATATGATATCAATGACGAAAAAGCCTCTGAGATTAAGCAGTATTGCGCGAACAACGACATTAAAGTCGCAGGCGAGATACCCTTCGATACCGGTGCTAACCAGGCCGTGACGCGCGGCGTGCCACTGGTGGAGTATAATGATGGCCCGGCATCCTGTGCCGTCAGGCAGCTCTGGGATAATTTAAAAGATATCTTCTCAATAAATTAATTAACGGGAGTTTAGTATGCCTATTTACGACTATGCCTGCGCCGGTTGCGGCGCCCGCTTCGAGCATATGCAGTCGGGAACGGAACTGAAACATCTTTCCTGCCCCATTTGCGG
>CAZABI010000075.1:0-5704 GCA_964483235.1 uncultured Dehalococcoidales bacterium
GTATTTGAAAACGGGGCATCCAGGCCGTCACAATACCGCAGGTTCAGGATAAAACTGGTACAGGGTGTAGATGATTATGCCATGATGTGCGAGATACTGCAGAGGCGTTTCAAATCACGCGCTGAATCAGATAATGATTGGGCAGTGACACCGGATCTTATCATGATTGACGGTGGTAAAGGCCATCTAAACGCCGCTGTGCAGGCTATTGAATCTGCCGGTAAAGCCAATATACCCGTAATCAGCATTGCCAAGGAGAACGAAGAGGTCTTTTTACCGGGTAAATCCGCGGCACTTGATCTTGATAAATCGTCAGCAGAATCTCACTTGCTACAAAAAATCCGGGATGAAGCACACCGCTTTGCTATAACTTATCACCGCAAACTACGTGGCACACAGGGCAAGGAGTCAGCTCTGGACAGTATAGAAGGCATCGGCTCAGCGCGTAAAAAGGCTTTAATCAAACGTTTTGGCTCGGTAAAAAATATCAGGCAGGCCTCTCTGCAGGACCTGGTATCCGTCAAGGGAATTACCGTCAAATTAGCTCAGCGGATTATGGAATCACTTGCTTGATTGCAAACGACAGAGCTATATTAATATAGGTGTATTATGCAAGATGAACATGATAACCAGTCGGAGGTAATCACCGGCAGTCGATCGGCACCGCTTCAAGGAACAATCGAGTGGCTCGGTGATAAAAGCAACGAAATAATCAGGGATAAAAAGGCCTGGGGACTTCCCGCCTGGTTATCCTTACCTGCGATAGGATTAGGACTCTTCTTTATTTTCATCTTCATCCTAATCCTGCTTGTATTTCTGGGCGCCTACTTGCTCTTCAGGCTACTGAGCTTACCTTTCGCTAACAATCATCGGGCAATTTTCGTTGGTAAGCGTGTCTTTAAAAACTGATAGCCTGAATAGGTCATCAGTCATCCACTTCCGATAGATTAAAGAGCATCCCATCCCTGACAGCGATCACCTTAATGCCTGTGTCGTCTGTTACTTTTTGCGCTGCCTCCCACGGCTTGTCCTTCCACATAGTCATGCCGAAGTGGGTTAAAATGGCCATTTTCGGCTTTATCTCTTTAATGATGGCCTCTGCTTCGGGCAAGGAAAGGTGAATCAACAGGAATACGTCTTTCCATGCTCAGTACATTAATAATGAGCAAATCGGCCCGGTAGTAACCGGATAGTTCATCAAATAGCCGTGTATCGGTTATCCATGAAAACTTATGCGCCTGGGTGCTGAAAACAAACCCGTAAGTTTCCACCTGGTGTATATGCTGAACAGGCGTGGTAAATGTAACATCTCCTACTGTGTACTCTCCACCCGCCATTAATATTTCAACGTTCTGCGGGTATCCTTGCACATAGGGCAGAATCACTGCGCCGTTATTGAAAGCATCAGAGGGAGCAAACACTGTACCCCTTTTCTCCCATCCACCCTCTGTCATAGCTTCAATCATGACATTGATATCTACGGAATGATCAAGATGTTTATGCGAAAGTAGAATACCACTCAATTTTGTCGGGTCACAATCGTGCTTGATTGCATATACCAGTGAGCCCGGGCCAGGGTCCATTAAGATTTGTGTTCCTCCCAGATTCAACCAAGCGCCGCCGGTCGCAAGTAACTGCCTGGCTACCGTAAACCTGGCGCCACCGGTTCCCAAGAATTTGATGGTATCGACGGGCGTTTCCACGGGCATAATTATAGCAAGTAGCTGACTTTATACTAAAGCTGGCGTTTTTTGTTAAAATGCCATAAGAAGTCGTTCACATCGTTGGAGCACAATATGGAACGGATGGAAGCCGAAATAGCCGGACTGATCAGGGAAATACAGAGTAAAACAGGTAAGTTTATTACTATAGGTTCAGTGGAATCAGCTACAGGAGGCAAGATCGTAGACAAAATAACTGATGTTGCTGGCTGCTCGGATTATTTTAAAGGTGCGCTCGTTTCGTATAGTAATGAAATTAAAACAGGTACAGCCGGGGTAAGACCGGAAACACTGAGAGCTCATGGGGCCGTCAGTTCTGAGACTGCGTGTGAGATGGCTGAAGGCGGTCGCAAACTACTGAAGATCGATATTTGCATTTCTACTACCGGCATAGCTGGTCCTGGGGGAGCCACGGATACTAAACCGGTCGGGCTCTTTTACATAGGCCTATCAACCCAACAGGGAATCAAAGTCTGGAAGTATATCTTTTCCGGCAGTAGAGAAGAGATCAAGCAAAAAGCAACCTATGCAGCACTAGGTATATTAAGAGACTCCATAATTGAGTTTTTATGTGGTGTAGATGGTATTGAACTGGATGAAAAACATGTTGTCACCTGTTTCCTTGAGCATGCAGGGAGTATATTAATCCTTCGGAGGAGTGGAAAGGTCGGCACTTATAGAAAGGCCTGGGCAGGCATCAGCGGTTACATTGAGACTGAAGCCGTTGATCAGGCCTACATTGAAATAAGTGAAGAGATCGGGCTGTTGAAAAATGATGTCAAACTTACCCGTGAGGGAGAGCCAGTGGAAGTCATTGACTTAAACCTGCATAGAAAATGGGTGGTGTATCCTTTCCTATTTCATGTCAAAGACCCGGGGAAAATAAAAATCGACTGGGAACATACTAAATCCAGGTGGATTAAACCTATCCTACTGAAAAGATATAATACCGTACCCGGGTTGGACCGGGCGCTTGCAAGAGTATGGTCATAAAATATAAACATACTGGAGAAAACAATGGGAAAGCGCAATATTTCAGCAAAGAGCGACATGATTACACAAAGCAAGCCTGCTTTTTTGAACCGGCAAAAGGATATACCTGCGCCCGCTTGAAACAGGTGACCTGGAAGCCTTTTACTGCTGGTTTAATAATCCTGAATTATGGCAGTTTCTTAAAATGTCCTACCCTATTTCCAGCGGACAGGAACGGGATTTTATTGAGAATGCTATGAAAAGCACGGACCAGATCATACTGGCCATAGTATTGAAGCAGGCAGACAGGCTGATAGGCGATATATTTATTTCACCAGTGGAAAAAATCCATCATAAGGCTTTCCTAGGCATAGCCATCGGTGATCCCGGCAACCAGTCAAAGGGGTATGGAACAGAGGCCATGGAGCTTATGATAACCTATTCATTTAATACGCTTAATCTTCACCGGATCGAATTGAGCGTATACTCGTTTAATCAAAGAGCGTTCAAGTGCTATAAAAAGCTGGGATTCATAGAGGAAGGCAGGAGCCGTGAAGCGTATTTCTCCAATGGTCATTATCACGACATTTTGCAGATGGGCTTGCTCGAAGAGGAGTGGCGCCAGAAAAAACACAAATAGCTAACTTATGCTTTAACTTCCCCTCATATCTGCTATAATGGCGCGTTAAGTATATGAGGGACTTATAAGCATGCTGGCTAAGGTCAATACTGCGGCAACAGTAGGGCTTGACGCTTATCTAATTGAGGTTGAAGTCGATATCTCACCCGGCCTGCCTAACACTCTTGTGGTTGGTTTACCCGACACGGCAGTTAAAGAGGCCAGGGACAGGGTGCGCGCTGCTATCAGGAACTCCGGATGCATGTTCCCCATGAAAAGGATTACTGTGAACCTCGCACCGGCTGATGTCAAGAAAGCCGGCCCTACTTACGACCTACCAATTGCCATCGGCATATTGTTGAGTTCTTCACAGATAAACATCGATCTCACCGACGCGCTGTTCCTGGGAGAGCTTTCCCTGGACGGAAGCGTTAAGCACATCCACGGGATATTACCCATGGTAGCCATGGCCCGGGATGCCGGTATTAAGCATGTATTCGTACCGGCGGATGACGCTAAAGAAGCTTCATTGATCGAAAATGTCAATGTTTACCCTGTTATTACTCTGGCACAACTGGTCAGTCGTTTCAGGGGCGAATCGTCTATTGAACCCTTTACAACCACGGAATCCTGGGAAACCCAGCAATACGATAACACTCAGACCGACCTGATGCATGTTAAAGGACAGGAGCACGCCAAGCGTGCACTGGAAGTAGCTGCTGTGGGCGGTCACAACGTGCTGATGGTAGGTCCGCCGGGAAGCGGTAAAACCATGCTGGCCAGGGCATTAGCCACGATCCTCCCAGCTATGACACTGGAAGAGGCCATCGAGGTTACTAAAATCTATAGTGTCAGCGGCCTAGTTTCCAAGGATGCCCCTCTTGTAACTCAAAGGCCTTTTCGCTCACCGCATTATTCCACATCACATGCCGGCCTTGTGGGAGGAGGACGGTTGCCTCATCCCGGAGAAGTGAGTTTAAGCCACCGCGGAGTACTTTTCCTCGACGAATTCCCCGAGTTTAATCACCTGGCGCTTGAGTCTTTACGACAACCGCTCGAAGATAAATTTGTTACCATCAGCCGGGCAGAGGGCAGCCTTACCTTCCCAGCTAATTTTATGCTCGTTGCTGCTATGAATCCATGTCCATGCGGCTACTACGGCGATCCCGTCAGGGAATGTAAATGCTCATCCGGGGCCATCACCCGCTACCAGAAACGTATTAGCGGGCCGCTCATGGACAGGATAGATATATTTATCGAAGTACCTCGCATTAACTATGAGAAATTGATAGATGACCGGGCAGACGAAAGCTCTTCATCGATTAGAAGACGGGTACAATCAGCCAGAAAGATACAACTTAAACGTTTTAAAGAAGCCAAACTGAATTGCAATGCTGAAATGACGGCTGTCGAGGTTAAAGAGTGCTGTAAAATAGACCCTGCGGCGCAGAACCTATTAAAAACGGCTATGAAGCAGTTACATTTTACAGCCCGCGCTTTTCACCGTACGCTCAAGCTGGCACTCACTATTGCAGATCTGGATAGCTCTGAAATCATACATACCAACCACCTAGCGGAAGCACTGCAATACAGACAAAGGAACATCAACCAGTAGAAATATAGCTGCCGGGTTGATTCATCACTCCGGTTTTATCATCGAAATCTATTACTTGGATTTACTTGGCAAGTTCCCTGTATTTCTTAGTTATCGCATAAATACCGTAATCGGTTAAAAGCACAGTACGATTGATACTATCCGATGCCTGGTACTGGTCCAATGCCGATGTGAATAATACCTGGAACTCGGCGAAGAGCCACATCTGCCTTCGCAGCATGATCAACGCATAAATCGCCTCTTCTAGCGGGATATTCTCGTAATACTGATTCTCCGCGAACTTGGAAAAGTATGCGGATGCCACATCGTAACCTTTTTGATCAAAATACAGCTTCTTTAAATTTTTATAGAAAGCCGTGCCCTGGGGAAGGAGCTTAAACTCACGGACTTTTTTATAGGAGGTTGTCTTGGGGTTGGAAATCAGGGCTTTATGCCACAACTTCGCAATTTCTTCTGCGTGCTGTTCGGTGAAGTTCAATAACTTGTCTGCATAGGCTACATACATTCCATTGTCCTCCCTTTTTATACTTCGCACGCTGTCTACCTGCAGGAATGGGCGCCTGAATGCAAGAGGATCGATTAGGATTTAACGTTATCGTTAGCGGAAGGCACCACCTCCTTCATTAATTTACTACAGTCAATTTCATTATAAATATCAAAATTTAAAATGACAAATGCCGGGTTCACTTCTGCAAGGTTAGTTCGAACACAACAGGATTGGTCGGGTCGGAGCAGGCTACGGTGCATTTTTCCGGGTCTTTTTCCCAGGGAAAGGTA
>CAZABI010000076.1:0-5697 GCA_964483235.1 uncultured Dehalococcoidales bacterium
TGCACGCCATGTTTAAATTGGGACTGGGCGACCACTCTCATAACTACTTCCTGGGCAAGGCTACCAAGCGGCAGCTCTGGCATGCCAAGAACTTCGTGGACCTGATGAAGCAGGTGCTGATAACCTACCGGGCGGGTATTAGTCCCACCAGCCTGGCGGATGAGATGCTGGCCTTCGCCGAGGACCGGGGTTTCCAGGACTACATGGTGCCCGGCTTCGAGCACGGTATTGGCATGATGGGCGATGAGTGGCGTATCGGCCTCAACGACGGCCCCTTCGACTACTGGACCAATCCCGAGCACACCTATAAGAAAGGTGAAATGCTCATCTGTGCCGTCCAGTACGCCTGTCCGGAGGAGAACATCGGCTTCCGCTACGAGAACCCGATTCTGATCAAGGAAAGGGGCTGTGAGGCCATGTCTAAGTTCCCCCTGAGCATCAACGTAGTTTAAAACACGTTGTCTTTACCGGGAGAACCGGGAATGAAGATACGTTCCGGTTTAACTACATTAATGCCCGCGCTATCGCTGCGATATGCGCCGGCATTGTGCCGCAACATCCACCGATAATACGCGCGCCAGCCTGGCGTAGCTGCACCGCACTATCGGCCATCATCTCCGGAGTCGCGCGGTATACAACTTTTCCCTCCACTAACTCCGGCATGCCCGCATTTGATTTGGCCACCAGTACGGCATCCGGCGTAGCGCCATGCATTTTCCGGATCACTTCGAGTAGTTCATCCGGGCCATTGCCGCAATTACCACCAAATGCTGCGACTCTCAATTCACTCAAGACACGCGCCGCTGTTTCAGGTTTAACCCCCATCATCGTCCGTCCATGTCTATCGAAGGTAAGTGTAACCACGATCAGTATTTCCGCTGAAGCCTGGCGTGTCCCCTCAACGGCTGCACGTACTTCCTCAAGGTCGGCCATCGTTTCGATCCAGATCACATCCGCGCCCCCGGCTATGAGCGAACGCGCTTGCTCAGCAAACCCGGAGACGGCATCGTCAAAGGTCAGGGAACCGAGCGGAGCAAGGATTTCGCCTGTGGGACCTATGTCACCCGCTACCAGGGCATCATACGGTTTGGTAGCGCTCTGCTCAAGATACGATTTGATTTCAGACTTTAATATTTCCGCGCCGGCTCGGTTGATTTCATCCACGCGTGATTCAAGACCGCGTTTAGTCAGGAGAAAACGGTTACCGTTGAACGTGTTGGTCAAAATAATCTGAGCGCCCGCATCCAGGTATGCACGTTGTATCTTACGCACGCGGTCCGGGTGATCTACATTCCATAAAACCGGGAACTCGCCGGCTTGCAGTCCCGCTTGCTGCAACATCGTCCCCATAGCTCCATCGGCGATTATGACATTGTGTTTGTCTAATAAATTTTGCCATTGATTCATTTAAAATATCCTCGACAAGATAGATTCAGCGCATTATATGGCGCAGGAAATGCAAGCGCAAATTGTGTAGCTTTCACAGTCGGTTTAGCCCAGTTTGCCGGCCCGAAAGGCTCGTGAATAGTTCATGCCGTATTTATCCCTGCCCAGCAATACATCGGCGCTGAGAATACTAGCCATCAGCTTCCTGTCCAGAGGATCAGCGATAGCGGCATCCAATCCGGCCTCAAGACACAACACAGCGAAGTTCTGGTTGAGCAAGCGGCGATTGGGCAGGCCAAAGGACACGTTACTCATCCCCAGCACGGTATTGACGTCCGGATAGGCTATCTTCATACGACGAATAGTATCTAAAACCGTTATGACAGCCTTCGCTTCCGCGCTGACCGCCTGTGCCAGAACGTCCACGTAAATATCACCGGGTTTTACACCCACAGATACCAGCGCATCTATCAAACGGCCGGCCACCAGTACCCGGCTTTCGGCGTTAGCCGGTATACCTGCATCATCCACGCACAGCGCTACTACCTTACATCCGGAACCTTTGATAACAGGTAGAAACGCCTGGTAGCGGCCTTTCTCCGCGCTAATAGAGCTGATGATGGGTAGCTTCTGGCACAGCTTTAAAGCGGCTACCAGTGCTTCGACATTCCCTGTATCGATGCAGAGAGGCTTATCCACCACTTCCTGCACTATTTTAACCAGCCAGGCCAGGTATTTAACTTCCTCGCCCAAAAGCGCCCCGGCATTGACATCTATATAATCGGCCCCGGCGTCGGCCTGCTGCCTCGCCTCCTGCTGGATAAAAGCAACATCATGCTCATTGATAGCTCGGGCGATACTCTCACGCGTTGAATTAATCCTCTCGCCGATAATCAGCATGGATTTAACCTCCGAAATTATATTGGGGGTGATCGGCTACATGTGTCCCTGCAGTTGTTCCTGTTCCACGTCTATGCCTTTCCCGGGATCCCGGTAAGGGCACTTCGGCACACCGCAATGACGGCAACGGTTGAAGCTTTCCTGCACTTCATTAACTCCAACTCCCGCGCAATAGGTAAGCGACTTCTTGGGAATCATCATGCACTGCTCATTTAACTTCACGCCAATGGAATCGGCAGGCATGATGCGGAATATCTCTTTCTGGTCAGTTATCGACCATTCGCGGTAGCCCGGATTTAGAAAAGGCCCCATCTCCAATCCAGCCTGTTTGGCCGTGTGACATATATGCTGATGCACCCGGTTGCCGAGTGCACCCAACGCTACCGAACCCGCTATATCAAGGTTCATCGCTGACGCATGCTCGCCCTTTGCGAAATACTGTGAAACCCTGTCTTCAATCCGTTCACCAATGGTGCAGACTGCAATGGATAATGATTTACTGCCTTTCCACCATCCGTTTATCCTCTCACCTGTATTCAGCCGGAAACCGCCTTCCAGTAATAAATAATCCGTATTGACCTCAGCTATCGGCACTTCCCGGTAAATGGCCTGAGGTTCGGACAGGGCCAGAGCCTCCTCTGCTGCCCGCTCAGCCAGTTCGATAACCGCCGGCTTCGGCTCCCGCTTACCTGTGTATCCCTGTATATACAATATGGCGCGCGGCTCTACCTTCAGGTCGATATTTTCCAGCCGCTCAACATCAGACAACATAGTTCTTAATTCGGAAAATGGTTCTTAGCCGTATCGATCATGGTCTTGAAATTCTCAAACCGCGCGTCCGACGGTATCGTGCACCCCGTGCTAAGGATAAAGCCTGTCTTACCCTTACCGACATTGTCGATAACTTTCTCACAGTAAGCCTGCATCTCGGCGGTAGTGCCGATCGAGCTGAGTGTAGCCGGGACATCACCCATGATACACATGTGTTTTCCCAGAATTTCCTTGGCTTTGAAAATATCGGTTGTGCTGTCCAGTTCGCAGATACACATTTTCCTGGGCAGGTCCAGCAGGTAGGGGAGATTAAGCGTCCAGTCCTGGTCAAAATGCATCACCGTTATCAGGTTTTCGGCCGCAAAGGCTTGGACCATTTTTTTTATGTACGGGAACTCGAAGCGTTCAAAAATTTTAAGCGGGTAATAGAAACAGCCTCCCCTCTCAAGGATTAACTGCACACCCGGTATGTTGGTGTATTTCGCTGCTTCGATAGCAAATGCAGTGAACTCATCTACCATACCATCCATGACTGCCTGCACCTTATCCGGGATCCGGTAAAGATCCTGTGTAAATGAAACCAGTGAACGGCGCGTAGACAGAAACATGAGCGGCGACATTACTATAGAGCCGGCCAGCGAAGGGATACCACGGGCCGTCCATAATTCACCCTCAGTCTTATAACGGTCGATCTGCCGTTTGCACCAGTTAAGCGCCATATCCCTATCTAATGGAAAAAACCGGTTAAAATGTTTTTCACAGAAGCCGGACCAGCCCAGGCTGGCAATATCATCATAGTCGGCCAGTGATATCAGCTCACTTTCAATAAATTGCGGTGGAGAATCCAGCGATAGGGAGGCATCTTTGCCCGGATAGCGCGTATTGCCGATAGCCCCATGCAGGAAAGCTCCTATCTTAGAAGGTATGGGAAGACTGTAACCAGGAAGGATCATGGCGTCCCAGCCACCCACCTCATCAAAGACATCCACAATGGCCTGAAAACCCTGTTTGGGATGGTTAATGCCGTCAGCTACGGTCATGCCCTTGTGGCGGGAAGGGAACATCACATCCATCAACGGCGCCGCCGGCACGCGGTCGAAGGGTTCAAGGTTGATAGCAGCCTTAACACGTTGTTCAGGTGTCATCGTCTCTTTCGTCATCTAACTCACCCCGCCACGAATTTCCTGCAAATCTCCACACCTTCAGGAGCGTCGTCGGTGAAGGCGTCTGCACCCACGTATTTCCTTACCACTTCGGTGACAATGCCTCCTCCGATAATGACTTTCACCCTGTCGCGCAGGCCTGCTGCTTCAAGCGCCTGGATCGTCTGTTTCATAGACTCGAAGGAAGGTGTCAACAGGCCGGATATCCCGAGGATTGGAGCTCCTGTTTCCTTAATCTTTTGCACAAATACATCCGGCGGTACGTCGATACCGACATCGTATACCTCGAAACCTGCGGCCTTGAGCAATGTACCGGCTATATCTTTGCCGATGTTATGTATATCGCCTTTAGCTGTGCCCAGCACCATTTTAGCCAGAGGTTTGCCCGCTTGCCCGGCCTTGAGCCTGGGCTCGATCACGCTCATGGCATCCTTGAATATCTCCCCAGACATAATCAGTTCGCCGAGAAAATATTCCTTGTTCTTGTAACGGTCACCCACTATCTCCATGCCTTTGCGGCACTCGTCCACTATGGACAATGGATCGGTGC
Organism: uncultured Dehalococcoidales bacterium; assembly: GCA_964483235.1. Taxonomy (GTDB): domain Bacteria; phylum Chloroflexota; class Dehalococcoidia; order GIF9; family UBA5629; genus CAZABI01. The sequence continues at coordinate 4,771 of CAZABI010000076.1, forward strand.
CTGCGGCAATCCTGTCCTGGACTATTTTCTTGACTTCATCCTCTTTTAAATCGGCTATGGCATTGGCCAGGTCAGACATATTCCCTCCTCTTTGCTCATGGTACTAAATAATATGCAGGTCAAATTATAAGTTTAAATATACCTTTCAGTCCATTGTTGGCTATAACCTGTCAACACGAAAAGTGATATTATTCGCTTACCGGGAAGCTGAGGGCATCTACAAAGTACTTCTGGAAGCTTGGCTCAATAGTCAATTCAACGTATTCAAGCCTCCGGGCTATCCGTTCTGCTTCCCTTCTTTTATCCGCATTTATGAGGGCCAGGCGGGCGCCCTCGCCGGCGGCGTTGCCCACGCTGTAAACATTTTTCAGATCGCATGCGGGAAAGAGGCCTATAGCCAGCGCGTTTTCCTTGCGTATATAGATTCCAAAAGCGCCCGCCAGAATCACCTTATCCACCATAGTCACGCCCAATTTATCCATGAGTATCTTCACGCCCGCGTACATGGCTCCCTTACCCAGTTGCACAGCGCGTATATCGTCAATACCGATAGTTATATCCTGGCCTGTAGACGTTTCCTCAGCCCGGGCAATAATGAAGGCCGGACCATCACCGGTATTGATCAGTCTACGTGAGGATAAGGTTTTATTGAACCTGCCGTTTGGCTCGATGATACCCGCGCGGGACATAGCAGCAGCCGCATCGACGATGCCTGAACCGCAGATACCCCTGGCTTTAACCGAGGGAGACTCAGTATTCCAGCGGTCGCTGCCGATAACCTTAAATTTCACCTCCAGGGTGTTTCTATCTATCTCCACCCTCTCAATGGCGCCTTCAGCCGCCCGCATGCCGTGCCTGATACTGCCGCCTTCGAAGGCCGGGCCCATAGCGCAGGAAGTTGCCAGCAGCCGGTGCTTGTTGCCCAAC
>CAZABI010000077.1:0-5685 GCA_964483235.1 uncultured Dehalococcoidales bacterium
TGCCAAAAAGATGATCGAAGATGATCAGCTTAAGGACGACAAAGGCAATATCCTAGGCAAAGGTTCTGACGCACATAAGGCTGCCGTGGTTGGCGATACCGTTGGTGATCCGTTTAAAGATACTGCCGGCCCTTCACTGCACGTATTGGTGAAGCTACTGGCAACGATCACACTGGTACTCTGCCCGCTGTTTGCCTAATCCTTCATCTGGATCGAATAAAGGGGACGTTCCTGATCAGGAACGTCCCCTGTTTATACCCTGAAATTATTTTGCCTTTACTAAACTACAAAGGGATTACCTGTTTTCTCGTCACCTATAGTGGTTTCAGGACCGTGACCCGGATATACACGTGTACTGTCGGGCAATACATAAAGCTTTTTCTTAATACTGTCAAACAACTGCTCTTCGCTGCACCCGGGGAAATCAGTCCTGCCCACTCCCATATTAAAAAGCGTGTCTCCGCTAAAAAGAACTCCATGTCCATATAAACAAATGCCATCAGCACTGTGACCTGGGGTCGAGATCACCCGGAAATGCAGATCATCGATATCAAGCGTGTCTCCGTCTTGAAGCATTAGATCGGGTTCAGGTATTTTGTCGGAACCGCCTGACATGGCAGCTACCAGTTTAACAAATGCGCCTGGACCGGCCTTGGGCAGGCCGGCTCCCACAGCAAACCTGGCCCCTGTAGCCTCTTTAATCACCTTGACCGCGCCGATATGGTCGAAGTGGGAATGCGTGAGAACAATCCACAATACCTCCAAACCAAGATTTTCGATATTCTTCAGAATCAGCCTGGGTTCAGCGCCGGGATCTATGACCATGCCGTGCTTTGATTTATCTGAACCAACCAAATAGCAGTTGGTAGCGATGAAACCTACTGTAAGCGTTTGTAAAATCATGTTTAGTTGCTCCCTTAAGTAATGTAATTAAAAAGCCCCCGGTAGTTTATTCACTCAGGGGCTCTTTGCCTTATTTAATTATAATACTTAATTGTCTTTTAGGTGGCCCTTATTTCTTCCCTCATGAATTTTATATAGGCAATGCCAAAACAAATAGCTGTTAATGCCAGCAGGCCAACAAGTTGTGGCCATACTATCAGCAGGCTCTGACTGATGGGGAGTGGAGTTGGCCTCAGGCCGGTGTATATCCCAATCATCATCATAGTGGGACTCGTATTTCCCAACTCCGGCATAAGAATGGCCTGTACGCTTTCACCGTAAAGTGTGCTCGGTGATATCCGGCTTAACATGCGGAAAAGCGTGTCAAACCTGGCTACATCTTCTATGGTGGAATTCTGGTTCACCGGCGCAAGTGCATTAGCAATCAGTCCGGCAATCAATGACATGAACAGGAAAAGGAATAACCATACGGCAATAGAAGCGAGTGCAGAAGTAGCAGTTTTCTTGAACAGTACAGAAAACAAAACAGCCAGTGACATCCAGAAAGCTCCGTATAATATACTGACGAATATGAATGCAAATAGTCTCAATATTTCCTCAGCTGTGGGAGGAACGCCAATCATCCTCAAACCCAGCCCGGCTACAAGGGTGACAATGCTAAATATCAGAACAGCCAGCATCACAATACCGGCTACGAACTTACCGTTAATCACATTATCCCGGTAAAGCGGCTGTGACAGTAATCGGCTTAAATTGCCGCTAACCCGTTCGCTATTGATCGCATCAAATCCAAGCGCAATACCGATTATCGGGATAAAGATAGATAGAAAAAGCGGGAACGAAAACGGTACATTCCCACCCGAGACGATGAATAAATTTAGAAAGATGTACTTGGTCGATTCATCTACACTGGACCGGATATTCTGTGCAGCAATATAAATGGTCGCGATACCCGCCAGGTAAACGAGCAGGAATAAGATAACAAAACGTTTGCTGTTGAAATTATCGGATAGCTCTTTCCAGTATACTTCGATTAAACCACGCATATTAAGACTCTCTAAAATACTGCAGGTAAATATCTTCCAGCGCGAATTCCTCGACCTTCATCTGAACTTTCAGGCCAGTACTGTTTAAAACGACGTTTTCTAACTGTTTGCTTATATTATCATTTGCAGTGATTACCGTCGTGTCACCGGAACCGGCAATAGCTATAAAACCGGGTATGTTCTCTATTTCAGTCTTTAGCTTGTCGGTCAATTGAGCAATTGGAAGTATGATGTTAAACTGGCCTTTACGCAAAGCTTCTCTGCCAAGCTTATCAACAGAGCCGGACGCTACGATTTTACCCTTGGAAAAAATCCCGACCTTGGTACAAGTCTTTTGAATCTGGTTCAACTGGTGGGATGACATTAATACCGTCACTTTTTGTTTCGCCATCTCTTTAATGAGGTTCAAGACCTGGTCTGTCCCTTCGGGATCGATTCCGGATGTCGGCTCATCGAAGATGGCCACTCTGGGAGATTTAATCATAACGTCTGCAATCCCCAGCCTTTGTTTCATACCGTGGGAAAATTTGCCGACCACCTGGTTAGACAGGTCTCTTAAGCCAACAATATCAAGCAATTCACGTATTTTATCGCTTAATTTAGTGCTGTAAATACCGTTGAGTCTTCCGGTGTACTCCAGGTTTTCTTGCGCCGTCAGATCATCGTAGAAACCAATCTTTTCCGGCATATATCCAACCATGGATTTTACTTTAATAGGATCCCGTGCCGGATCAAGACCGTATATCCTCGCCGTCCCGCTTGAAGGCTCAGATAATCCGGTCAACATCAGGATAGTCGTTGTTTTGCCGGCGCCATTGGGGCCCAGCAGTCCAAAAATCTCACCCTCAGTAATCTGCATATTGAGGTTATCCACAGCAACAAATTTACTGTAGGCCTTGGTAAGGTTTTTTGCTTCTATGGCAATATTATTGTTCATTGCACGTTCTAACGTCTTCCAAAGCGTATGAACATAATGGCAAGGGCAACGACAACAAGTACGACTATACCCACACCAACCCATCCCCAGATGGTTGGAGTCAATACTGTTACCCTGATTTGCAAATTGGCATAAGCTTGCTTCGATTCAGGTTCAGATTCCACCGACATCATATAATCACCCGCAATTGTTTTATCTGAGGGGCGGATCGTCACCTGAATTTCTTTGGTATCACCCGATTTTAGCGAGTCGATTTTGTCAGGCTTATAAGTTACCGTCCAACCCTGCGGCCTATCCTTGGCCTTAGTTTCTATAATGAGTTTTTCCAGGTCTGCCGAACCGGTATTGGCTAAAACCACGGTAAACTGATTGTCCTGGCCTGCTGTGGCCTCTGTATTAAGCCTCCCGTCCGGTGTAGTTAGTTCAAGGTCAAAATTAGCCGTAACAATAGCCTTTAGATTAAGAGTTGATTTAACATCACCCGAGCTCACTTCAAAGGTAACCGGGTATTCCCCCGGAGCAGGTATTTGCCATGCATAGGGGCGCACGGTCAATTTAATGTTCTCGGGATAACCCTTGGTGGGATCAAGCCGGATGGCGGCTATCTCTTTGCCATCGCCATAACCCGGTGAGATTGTGTAGTTAAAACCCTGCGGCACGGCAGCTTTTAGATCGAATATTTTCGGTTCCTTCCCGCCGGTGTAACTCACTGTAATGTCATAAGTATAATAAAGTCCTGCATAGCTGCTAAGAACAGGATACTGGCATGACAGTTCAATTTTTTCAGCCTCATCAGGCAGCACTACCATATCCTGCGAAAAACTAACTGATTTGTGAGTGGCAGCTACAGTAGCAGTAAATATAAGGTTGAAGGACAGTATTGATATAAGACAGACTGACAATACTGCTGCAAAACCGGTAAATTTGCGCATAGAAAAATACCTCCCTAATTTAAACAACGGTCCTTTGTAATGAAAGATGCATAGCACGCAGAAAATCTTTGATAAACAAAGATATAATTTAAACCAACTGACGATGAGTGTCAAATTTAATAGCTGTAAAATATCTTGATTTATTAATATATTCTAAATATACTAAAAATATATAAGGATATTGCTATTGCCCATGGAGGTGCAAAATGGCAGAGGTCGAAATAGGCAAGGTCAGCGACTTTTTCGCCCGGCCGGTAGTAGCCGCAATAGAATTAACGGCAGAATTGAAGGTTGGTGATAAAATCAAGATCAAGGGCCATACTACGGAATTGGAGTTTGTGGTTAATTCAATGCAAATTCACAATCAAAATGTATCCGTAGCTAAACCCGGCGATGCCGTAGGTATCCAGGTTAGCGAAAAAGTACGGCACGGCGATAAAGTTTTTAAAGTAACCGAGTGATCACGCCCCCAGGCCCTTGAGAAGATTGCCCATCTCGATAGCACTGCTGGCAGCAGTTGCTCCGCGGTTTCCTTCTTTAGCGCCAGCTCTTTCTATTGCCTGCTCCAGATTATCCGCAGTAATAATACCCTGTATAACAGGAATTCCTAAATCCAAACTTATCCTGGAAATCCCGCGGTTGACTTCAGCCGCCACATATTCGAAATGAGGTGTCCCGCCACGTATTACACAGCCAAGACAAATAATGGCATTATATCTTCCTGTCTCCGCTAACTTCTTGGCGACTACAGGGATTTCCATACCACCCGGTGTCCAGGCTACATCGATATCTTGCTCATTGACGCCATGCCGGATAAGGGAATCCTTAGCACCGTTCAGCAATCGTGTAGTGATAATCTCGTTGAAACGGGAAATAACAATACCAAATTTTAACCCTTTGCCTATCAGGGTTCCTTCATAGTTCTTTGCCATCAGCGGCCTCCTTGCACTTAATATAGCGTTTATTCGTCTATAGCCAGTAAATGGCCAAGCTTATCCTGCTTAGTTTTTAAATAGTTAATGTTATGCTCTGTAGGCTCAACCAGGAGAGGAACAATTTCAACCACTTTAAGACCGTAGCTTTCCAAACCGATTATTTTTCGCGGATTATTAGTCATAAGCTTTATATCATGTAAACCGAGATCGGCCAGTATCTGGGCGCCGATCCCGTAATCCCGTAAGTCCGGCTCAAAACCGAGGGCAATATTGGCTTCCACCGTGTCAAGCCCCTGGTCCTGCAACTGATAAGCTTTCAGTTTGTTATGTATACCTATACCACGTCCTTCCTGCCGCATATACAGGAATACACCACGGCCTTCATCAGCAATCATTCTCATAGCTTTGTGCACTTGCTCGCCGCAGTCGCAGCGCAAACTGCCGAACACATCACCTGTTACACACTCGCTATGAACCCGTACAAGTACAGGTTTGCCATTGTGTATTTCACCTTTGACAACGGCAATATGCTCATCAGTATCAACCGTGCTCTTATAAGCCATTATAGTAAAATCGCCATAAATGGTCGGGAATTTGGCCTCGGCTACCTTCTGTACCAATCGCTCATGCTTACGCCGGTATGTTATAAGGTCAGCAATGCTGACAATTTTCATCCCGGATTTTTGTGCTGTTTCTTCAAGCTGAGGTAATCTGGCCATAGTTCCATCAGGATTAAGTATTTCACAAATTACTCCAGCCGGATATAGTCCGGCCATCTTGGCCAGGTCTATTATCGCTTCTGTATGGCCAGCTCGAACCAGTACTCCACCTTCGCGAGCTCTTAAGGGAAACATATGACCGGGTCGGGCAATATCTTCCGGCCGTGTCTTTGGATCGATAACAGCCTTTACCGTAGCCGACCGGTCAAAAGC
>CAZABI010000078.1:0-5668 GCA_964483235.1 uncultured Dehalococcoidales bacterium
CTCCGGTTCTTCATACCAACCATTTAACGACTCTTGCCCAGCCTCAGTAATAGAAAATACGTTACGATCAGGGTATTTATCTTGCTCAATCCTTTCACAACTGACCAACCCCTCTTTTGCCATTTCATTCAATTGTCGATAAATGATACTTTTTGTTGGCCTGAGCGGCTTAAAGATTGATTTATAGAGGTCATACCCAGTTCTGGGTTTGTAACCTAGCATTGCCAGTAAATTATGTTTAAGACCCATAAACTCAATCTTAACCTTAAGATAAAATCAAAACTCAATATTATAGTTATATACTGATGTATTTATATACTAGTATACATGTACACTATTATTTATAATAATTTACCATTCATAATCTGGCCTGTCAATACCCCCCCCCACACCACACAATACGCCTCAACCTATTTACTACTCGAATAAATAGACAACAGATAACTTGAGCCTTAGATAGACTTACGGTTAGCAACTCAGAGGATTTATCAGTACTGCAATAAGGTTAGAAAAAACTAAATGTATATGTGTCTCAAGAGAATAAACAGGAACTTGATATCCAGAATGCTCAATTATTGGTAATACCGGAACTAATGAAAATCGAGATGCATTTCCACTAGAATTTATCTATATTTAGAAAATATAATTTATATATAAGCAAAATTGAAATAATAGAGCAAATACGAGCTGCGCCCGATAGTCAGTACAATATTCATGTTAGACAGAAATTAATAGATGCGTTTATTCCAATTACAAGGAAACAATTTTTTTGGTGGTATAGGTACCGGTGTCAGTTTGAACAAGTTTATTAATCATATGAAGGCTAAAGAAAAATAATCGCTTTGAACACAAATGGCTGCCGTTACCTATCCAAATAAATGTAGGGGGAGCCGGGGTATGACAACAAACGTTATCCCCCTTAGATACAAAAAAGCTAAAATCCCAAAGATTTTAGCTTCAAATTGGCTGGTGGAGGCGAGGGAGGGTCGAACTCCCCGTCCAAAAAAGAGTTGCCAGAACTTCTACAGGCATAGTCTGCACTTTAGTGTTGCCCGGTCAGCCTCTGCAGGCGGAGTTTAACCGGGCCAGCCGATGTTTACTTAGCCATGCCCTATCGGCGTCCAGCCTGGCGCATCCCGGCATTTCGTCGCCCAAGCCCTACCCGCCGGAACGGGGCAGGGTTGAACGGTTGCTACTTAGGCAGCAACAGGTACTGCTTCTTCTGCAGTTATGTTTTGCCACCTGTTTAACGAGGTAGATGGCGCCTCGGCCTGCCGTCCTGTGGGCTCTTCCCTGTCGAAGCCACGCGCCCCCACATATTAAGTTGTTAAGGCGGACCTACCTGGTCCTGCTCTTCATGGCCCGCTCGACTTCCCTATCGGTCTCGCGTTTGGCAATTGACTCGCGCTTATCGAACTGGCGTTTGCCCTTGCCCACGCCGATCTCGAGCTTGGCCTTACCGTTTTTAATATATATCCGCAGCGGCACCAGAGTCAAACCCTTCTGGCTGGCCTGGGCCGCCAGTTCGTCAATCTGTTTGCGATGCAGCAGCAGCTTGCGCGGCCTGTCAGGTTTGTGTGTATCATTAATAGCCCCCTGGTAAGCCGCGATATGGGCGTTATACAGCCAGAGCTCATCCCTGTCCGGTTTGGCGTAGGCGTCCTTCACGTTGACGCGGCCCAGCCTGATGGACTTGATCTCAGAGCCCTGCAGCACGATACCGGCCTCGTACGTATCGAGGATGTGGTAGTCGTGAAACGCTTTCTTGTTTACAGATATAACCTTCATATTGTCCATGTGTGTTACAATTCTATCACCGCGCGTGCCTTTAATACATACTTAGGGGGGCAGGTTATGGCAGGTTTCCGTGAGAAATACTGGTTCGTCATTGCGGCGCTGCTGGCAGCCAGCCTGATAACCGGAATTGTGTTCCTGGCAATCAGACTGTCCCAATTGCAACCGGTGGAGATATCCCTCTCAGAAGCTGCACAACCCGCGGTAAGCGGTGAAATTTGTATAGGGGGCGCAGTATACAGGCCGGGCATATATCCTGTCAAACCGGATGACACACTGGCATCCTGCATTGAAGCCGCCGGCCCTGCTGAAGACGCGGATTTAACGAAACTAAAGATCTCCGTGCCTTCGAAAAACGGCGCCGTACAACCGCAGAAAATAGATTTAAACCGGGCTGAAGCCTGGCTGCTGCAGGTATTACCGGGCATCGGTGAGGGCAGGGCCAGGACTATCATTGAATACCGCGAGAAAAACGGCCCCTTCCGCAGCATCGATGACCTGCTCAAGGTTGAGGGTTTCGGTAAGTCTACGCTCGATAAAATCCGGAACTATATTACAATCGGGGACTAACGCTCAATGCCCCTGCTTTATATCAGCATTGCCTGGCTTTTCGGTACCTGGTCCGGCTCGTTTCTATCGCTGCCGGCCTGGCTTACTTTATTGGGACTTGCCGGCGTTATCCCGGCTATACTTTTACCCCGCTATCGAAAATCCATCATATTGGTATCGGTATGTTTTGTCACTCTGACTGCCGCCGCTCTGAGGTACCAGGCTTCGATACAACTCCTCGACAGCTCGCAGCTCCGCTTCTTCAACGATCGCGGCGCTATTGAGGTTGAGGGAATGATATCCGATGCGCCCGTGATAAAGGGTAAAGCGGTTTCATTCAGGTTTTCCCCGGAGCGCATGATTGTTAATGGGACAACGGCAGACATCAAAGGCGATGCCCTGGTGCGGCTGCCTTTCTACAAGGAACTCAGGTACGGGGACGTGCTCAAGCTGACGGGCAAACCCGAAACGCCTCAGCAGTTTGAAGACTTCGATTATAAAAATTACCTGGACAACCAGGGCATCTACACCGTTTTTTATTACCCGCGTATAGAAGTACAGGAACATGACAGGGGCTTGGCGCCTCTATCATTGATATATTCCCTGCGCGGATATCTCGGAGACAGCCTGGCACGTTGCCTCCCGGAGCCACAGGCATCGCTGTCCCAGGCCATTCTACTCGGCATGCGCACCAATATCCCTGTTGATATCATGCAGGCCTTTTATGCCAGCGGTACCACTCACCTGCTGGCTATATCAGGGCTCAACCTGACCATCATTCTCGGTATGACACTTGCGGCAACCATCTGGCTGTTCGGGCGGCGTTACAAACTCTATATCTGGCTGTCCCTGGCACTGATCTGGATTTATGCACTGCTGACCGGGTTACCCCCAACCGTCGCCCGGGCTGCTGCGATGGGAAGCGTATTCCTGTTCGCCGAGCTATCAGGACGCCAGCGTAATTCCCTCGCTGCTCTGTCTCTGGCTGCGGCTATCATGGTAGCCATCGAACCACATATCCTATGGGACGTCGGCTTTCAGCTAAGCTTTCTCTCAATGCTCGGCCTGATTTATATCGCCCCCTATCTGACAAATCAGGCCGTGGAAGCAGGCCCTGCAGAACATTCCATGGTTACCCGGGCTAAAAAGCTCCTGGTGATCGGCTTCGGCACCGCACTGGCGGCAGTGCTGGCTACCTGGCCGGTGATAGCCGTGTACTTTAAAACCTTTTCGGTCGCCGGTATTCCGGCCACTTTCTTTGCTATGCCGGTCATGCCCGCAATAATCGTCACTTCAACTCTCACTGCCTTCAGCGGATGGGCCTGGAGTCCGCTCGGAATATTTTTCGGGTGGACCGCGTGGCTCTTCCTGTCTTTTTTTCTACTTATCATCCAGGTATTCAGCGCCATACCATATATTTACATCCAGGGACTCGAGTTACAAGCCTGGCAAATCGGACTCTACTATGCCGCCCTGGCGCTGGTTCTACTGGCGCTGAGATACCGTAAATTCATCGCTGAGAAAGCTAAATCACTTGCTTCCAGCCTGGCGCAAAATATCGGGACATTGAATTACAGGCTGGATAAAATCAAATATGGCTGGCTGCTGACTATCCTATTGCTCGCAAACGTGCTGGTTTGGGTAGCCATAGCCAGCCTGCCCGATGGCAAGCTGCATGTTTACGTGCTCGATGTCGGGCAGGGGGAATGCATTTTGATACGTACGCCGGCCGGACGCAATATTCTGATTGATACCGGGCCCGATCCACAGGTTGCCCGCGTTCAACTGGGTAAGAACCTGCCGTTCTGGGACAGGCAAATCGATTTGCTAATACTTACACAACCCCAGGCCGACCATAATTCCGGCGCTATTGATCTGCTCCGGAATTACAATATTAAAAACATCGCCATGACGCCGCTGCCGTCTAACAGCGAATTCACCCGTAAGCTGAACGACGAGATAAGTCAAAAAGACCTGGCCCCCCAACCGATAGTTACAGGCAAGGAAATTTTACTGGAGCAGGGCATCAGGTTGTCGGTGCTGAACCCGCCGGCCGAACTGCACACAGGCACTGACGACGACATTAACAATAATACATCAGTGCTGAAGCTTGAATGGGGCAGTGTCAGCTTCTTACTGACCTCCGATATAGAAGAAGAGGCTGAAAGGTATCTGCTGGAAAAGCGCGCCAACCTGCGCAGTTCCGTTTTAAAGGTCGCGCACCACGGCAGCCGCGGCTCAACCTGTGATAGTTTCCTGTCGGTCGTACATCCTTCAGCAGCGGTTATTTCAGCAGGTGCGGATAACCGGTTCGGTCACCCCCACCGGGAGATTGTGAGTAAGCTCGCTGTAAGTATTGGCGACAACCATGTCTACAATACTATGGTCAACGGTACGGTGGAATTTATTACCGACGGGGCCAGATTGTGGTGCAAAACCGAGCGTTTATCACAAAATTATCCCGGCAATTAAGCGCAATATAGTCGGCTGACTTTCATTGTCGGCAAAGATAGTTTAATATTGGTTAGGTTTCAGATTAAGGAGGATTAAATGAGCGACAGGGTTGCCATATTCATAGATGGCAGCAACCTTTATCATTCGTTAAAGAACAATTTTAAGCGCTACGACCTGAACTTTGCTGAGTTCGCGCGCAAACTGTGCGGACAGCGCAGACTGATAAGAACTTATTATTACAACGTGCTGCAGGACCCCTCGCAGAAAATCGAGGGACACCGCGAGCAATCTGACTTCCTGGATACACTGCGTAAAACCCCCTACCTGGAGCTCAGGTTAGGCACCACCAAGATGTCGCAGGGTGTACAGGTGGAGAAGGGCATCGACGTGATGATTGCCACCGATCTGCTCTACTTTGCCGCCAATAATATGTATGACATCGCCGTGCTGGTCAGCGGTGATTCGGATTTCAGTTACACGCTGCAGGTCGTGAAGAACATGGGCAAGCACATTGAAGTGGCCTATTTCGAGAACGCCGTCTCAAAGGACCTGCTGAGTGTTGCGGATCATCTTCACTCGCTTGACAATAAATTCTTCTCCGACCTCTGGGCCGGGTTTAAACGAACAAAGAAGAAGAGACCGGCCAGGCGTAGTAGACAGCCCATCAACACGCATTCTTCAGTTGGACAGGAAACGCCGCAGCCGGAGATTATCACTTCCCCGTTACCAACGATCAACTCGTTATTTGATTGAGGTCATACCGGGTTAGCTCTGATTTCAAGGTTTGGAGCGGGATTTCTATGCCATCGGGTGTAAACGCCCGTTCTCCCAGTGTTGATGAAACCAGCAGATAAACCGGTTGCTTTGACGC
>CAZABI010000079.1:0-5652 GCA_964483235.1 uncultured Dehalococcoidales bacterium
TCAGAGCATTATGCAGGCCCTGGCAGCAACGCCCGAGAACCTCCTGCTTCTTTCGCAACACCTTTACCAGTGGGATATGGTCGACCGTGCCATACCGCTGAATGAAAATTTTCTTGGCTTAAAACTATCTCAACCCGATCCAACCATGATACTGGCAATACTCGTTGGTGTTACCATGTGGGTACAGCAGAAGATGGTAACCGCACCTACGACAGATCCCAAACAGCAGCAGATGTCAAGCATGACGACCATGATGATGCCGATGATGTTTGCTTTCTTCACACTGTCATTCCCCAGCGGACTGGCGCTTTACTGGGTTGTTTCTAATGTCATCGGTATTGGCATACAGTACTTTGTGGGTGGAGGATGGGGATATTTCACCATGCCTTCGCTGAGACCTAGACCTCAACCTCAGGGGCCCACCTCGCAGAAATCGGTTCTCGATCAAAAACAATTGAAACGTGGCACTGAGAAAAAGGATAAGAATTGAAAGAACTGGAAATAAGCGCAAAAACTGTTGAAGAAGCCACACGGATCGCTCTCGAACAGCTCGGAGTCAACAGGGACGAGATAGACATAATAATAATCAAGAAGGGTAAATCCGGTGTTCTGGGTGTTGGCGCGGAAGATGCCAGGATCAAGGTTATTATGCCTGACGATGAAGATATCAGGCCGGAGTACAGTAACAATACAGAACAAACCGCCAGCCTGGTTTTGGGCGATTTGCTCAAGGCTATGGGTATAAAAGCCGACGTTACCGTTAATAAAGCCACTGATCCCAATGACCCGGTGACACTTAATATTGAGGGTGATGATCTGGGTGTACTGATTGGACGTCGTGGACAGGCGCTCTCCTCGCTGCAGTACCTGGTGCGCCTGATCGTATCTGAAAGAATCAAGCAATGGGTAGCAATTAATGTTGATGTCGACTGGTATAAAAAACGGCATTATGAAGCGCTAAAAAAACTTGCATTGAGATTAGCCGAACAAGTCGGAAGGAAAAAGCGTCCCATTACCATGGAACCCATGCCGCCCGATGAAAGACGTATTATTCATATTACTTTGGCCAATCACCCCGAAGTGGCAACGCAGAGCACCGGCGAAGGCGATGAACGCCGAGTAGTCATACAATCCAGGAAGCGTTGACATGTTTCAACCCGTCTCCAGCAGGGTAAGTTTCCCGGAATTAGAGAAACAGGTTCTGGACTTCTGGCGCAAAAACCAGATATTTGAAAAGAGCATCAAAACCAGAAGCAAAGGGCCCAAGTTTATTTTTTACGAAGGTCCCCCCACCGCCAACGGTAATCCCGGTATACATCACGTGCTATCCAGGGTATTCAAGGACGTTATACCCCGTTATAAGACGATGAAGGGATACTGCGTACCCAGGAAAGCCGGATGGGATACTCATGGCCTGCCGGTAGAGCTGGAAGTGGAGAAACAACTCGGTTTCACCGGGAAAGCACAGATCGAAAATTATGGCGTAGCCAAATTCAATGCCCTGTGCCGCGAGAGCGTTTTCAAATATCTCAAACAGTGGGATGTTCTGACCGAACGCATCGGTTTCTGGCTTGATATCGACCACCCCTATGTTACATTGGATAATAGTTATATCGAATCATGCTGGTGGGCCATCAAACAGATGTGGGACAAAGGGTTGATTTACCATGGTTACAAAGTCACGCCGCATTGCCCGCGCTGCGGAACGTCTTTAAGTTCGCACGAAGTAGCGCTTGGATACAAAGACGACACAGAAGATCCTTCCATATATATAAAATTCAAGATCAAGAGACTTCCTGATTCCATAGCGGAGGATAAATCTGATACGTTTTCGCTGCATAAAGCAGTAGACGAGGGTAAAATTTACTTTCTGGCTTGGACCACCACTCCCTGGACTTTACCCGGTAATACATCGCTGGCGCTGGCTGCAGATAATGACTACGGGGTCATTGAATATAACGGCGAATACCTGGTTTTTGCGTGTGCTTTGATGGACCAGGCTGGCCTGGGCGACCGTCCTGTATTAAAGACCTACAAGGGACACGAGTTTGACGGTTCTTTGTATGTACCCCTGTATAATCCGCACACATTTAATGTCGAGAGGAAACGTGCTAAAGCCGGGGCGACCGGACAGTTTGAGTTGCAGAAACAAGATGCCAACTTGGCATATAAAGTAATTACAGCTGACTTCGTATCGATGGAAGACGGTACAGGCATCGTTCATATTGCGCCAGCTTTCGGTGAGGTGGATTACCAGGCCGGGCTTGAACATAACCTTGATTTTGTTCAGCAGGTTGACCCTGCCGGCAACCTGATTGGTACATATCCGTTTTCCGGTAAATTCGTTAAAGAAGCTGACCCTGATATCCTGAATGATCTGGAAGGCAGGGGATTACTCTACAAACAGGGTAAAATAACCCATACCTACCCCTTCTGCTGGCGCTGCGATGCGCCATTGCTGTATTACGCTAAGCGGACCTGGTATATCCGGACATCGGCCAGAAAGCAGGAGATGATCGATGGTAATCAGCAGATCAACTGGTACCCGGAACATATCAAGGAAGGACGGTTCGGCGACTGGCTGAAAAACAATGTAGATTGGGCTTTCTCGCGTGAACGGTACTGGGGAACACCGCTGAACATTTGGACTTGCAATAAGTGTGGACACAATGAATGCCTGGGTGGCATTAAAGAGATCCAGGCACAGAAAGGACTAAATGGATTCAATCCTGGTATGGACCTTCACCGCCCATATGTTGATGACATTAACTTCGACTGTCCGAAATGTGGAGGCAAAATGACCAGGCAGGCCGAAGTTATTGACTGCTGGTTTGATTCAGGTTCCATGCCGTTTGCGCAATGGCATTACCCTTATGAGAATGTTGACACGTTTGAGCAAAGCTTCCCTGCGGATTATATATCAGAAGCGGTGGACCAGACCAGGGGCTGGTTTTACAGTCTTCATGCCATCTCAACCCTGATATTCGGGCAACCATGTTACAAGAATGTGATCTGCCTCGGGCACGTGCTGGACGCACAGGGTGAAAAGATGAGCAAGACCCGCGGTAATGTGGTTGATCCGATTACCGTACTCGATACCACCGGCGCTGACTCGCTGAGATGGTATATGTTTACGTCGACACAGCCGGGCAACGTGCGGCGTCTTTCGGTGGACATGGTCACCGAGGTAATGCGCAATTTCCTGATGACGCTATGGAACACTTATTCATTTTTTATTATGTACGCCAATATAGACAAATTCGGTCCGAATAAAGAAAAAGCAAATACGACATCGGAGTTGGACCGTTGGCTGGTTTCGAGTTTAAATCAACTGATAGCCGATGTAGAAGACCGTCTGGCAAACTATGACCCTACCTCTGCGGGCAGAAAGATAGAGGCATTTGTGGATAACCTTTCCAACTGGTATGTGAGGAGAAGCAGGAGGCGTTTCTGGAAGAGCCAGAATGATGATGACAAGATCGCCGCGTACAATACCTTGTACACCGCGCTGGTTACCATATCGAAGCTGCTTGCTCCTTTTATTCCCTTCGTGGCCGAAGAGATGTACCAAAACCTGGTCAGAACATTCGATAAGAATGCTCCCGAAAGCGTGCATCTTGCCGATTTCCCGGTTGCAGATAGCAGCCTGATCGATAAAGAGATTATCACCGATACTGAACTGGCCATGCAGGTATGTAGTATGGGGCGGGCCGCACGCGCTAAAAGCTCTGTTAAAGTCAGGCAACCGCTGCCCTGTGTGTTAGTCAAGGCCAGGTCTTCCACTGAAAGGGAAGCGCTGAAAAAGCTTTCTTCACAGATACAGGATGAGCTCAATGTAAAGGATATTAAATTCACATCCGAGGACTTACAGGAAGACAAGAAACTGGCTGTTTCAAAGGATGGCGATTATCAGGTGGGCATTGTTATTGAACTTACACCGGAATTGATTTCTGAAGGCTTGGCGAGGGAGATAGTCCGGCGTCTTCAGACGATGAGGCGTTCAGCCGGCCTTGAAATTACAGATCATATTGTTACCTATTTCCAGGAATCTGAGCAGGTGGAAAAGGTCTTTAAACAGTTTGCAGATTATATCAGTCAGGAAACGCTTAGCAGGGAACTGGTCAAGGGAATACCTGAAATGGATGCCCACTCGGAGAAATTCAAGATTTCCAATCTCGAGGTTATCCTGGCAATCAGGAAGCAATAATCCTGGAATCTCCGTCGAGTCCAGCTACAAACTACCTATTATTTAGGTGGCGGGCTTTCCGTTAATGTCACGCTGGTGGTGTAAGTATTTTTACCCCTGATATAGGTTATAGATATCTCTTCGCCTATCTGGGAAACACGCAGAGCACGCAGCAAATCCTGTGCGTTATTAACATCCTTACCCTGGTATTTGGTAATAATATCGTAACGCCTCAGGCCGGCGTTGGATGCCGGGCTTCCAGGCTGAACGAAAGTAATAATTGCGCCATAATCAATGGATAAATTGTTGGTGTAAGCAACGTACTGGTTAACTGTGTAAAGCTCTACACCCAGGAAAGGTCTGGTTACGTAACCTTTATTAATTAATTCCTCTATAATAGGCATAACCGATGTAATTCCAATGGCATAACCCATGCCCTCGACACCGACTGCCGATATCTTGGCGCTGGTTATACCGATTACCTCACCTTTCATATTTAAAAGAGGACCGCCACTGTTGCCTGGATTGATGGCAGTTGAAGTTTCGATAAGATCATGCAACGATTCCTCTTCATCGAGTGATAGTGAGACCTTAAGTCCGCTGATCGTGCCTTCTTTGGCACGCAGGCCTTTACCCAGGGGATTGCCGATGGCTACTACCCAGTCACCGACACGTAGTCTGGCCGAGTCCCCAATAGGTAACGGTGTAAGGTTGGGCAAGTCGACCTTGATGACGGCGAGGTCGGTAAGCGGATCACGGAAAACATTGGTGGCCGTGGTTTCAGTAGTACGGCCATCGGCAAACTGAAGTACTACCTTGCTGGCGCCTTCAACCACATGGTTATTGGTAACTATGATACCCTTTTTATCCAGGATCCAACCGGAGCCGGCACCCGATTGCGTCATTGGTCTACTGAAAACATCTATAACTATTTGCTGAGTTGTGATAGCGACAACCGACGGATAGGCTTTTTCTACAACGTCGGCAATATTCGGTAGAATCGGCGCATTAATGATGGGTTTGGGAGATTTCCAATCCGGATCGAGGGGTGTTACCTGATCTGTAGATAATGTTGACTGTCTGGGGGTTGAGACCGGTGTCGTAGAGAATTCGAAGTAACAGGCTGAGCTGATAAGTAGAAGACAGAGCAACAGAATTGTTGCTACCCGATGTTTCATTAGTAACCTCTTTGTGGATATGAAATTGCGCTGGGATTGTAGCATAACCATAGTGACCGGGCAAAAGTATAACGATTAATTATTAAGAGAAAATTAAGGGCAGCTTGATCAAGCTGCCCTTAATCATTCACGAATAGAGTAATTTACTTTTCTACGTAGGCAACTTTGGGCAATTGTGCGAGCGCCTGTTTTACCTTGGCTTCGTCGTAAGCGTCGGCTTCCATCTTGCCAGAGAGGAACTGGTCGTAGGCGCCCAGGTCGAAGTGGCCATGTCCGCTCAGTGCCAGG
>CAZABI010000080.1:0-5648 GCA_964483235.1 uncultured Dehalococcoidales bacterium
TACAATTTTTTGTTTTACATTCTTTGAGCACACTGCGACTCTGTTGAAAAACTTCTTTGGAATGTGGTTAGGCACAAGAACTTCAGCTTGTCTTCCCTTTTTTATTTCTTCAAATTCATTTTGGTTTTCATTATAACCCCGATAACATATGGCCTCCCAATTCAGTCTATCAAGATCAAAAATTTCTTTAAAGAAGTTGGATTTGCCGGCTGCTGCGTTGCCATCCGTGAAAAAAAGTCTTATTTCTCTAAACAGTTTCTCCGGATTGATTTCAATAAAGGCCAGTTCATCCAAACGCATTCGGGGTGCGGATTCAGCAGTACCAAATAAATATACTGCCCTCATCGGTGTGTTGAACGTAAAATATAGCGGTACACAATCATGAATTGTGAGCCTAGTACCGATTTTTCCGGAATGACGTCTTGCTTGAACCTCCTGATCTGAATGGTCTGTATTAATAAGACTTTTAGATACTGCCTGGTTCCTCGAATAAATACCTTTTAACAGAATTGAAGGAATATGGCATATGGGCGCCATATAGTAAAGCATATGCAATTTACCTTCCATCATAAGGCGTTTGATTATCTTGTCTTCTTCTTTGGTCCACTCTGTTCTTTGATGGTCCGTTGCGGACTGCTGGGCAGCATCTTCAATTAGCTCTTCATTGTTAGAATAAGAACGCTGGCTCCAATATTCTGATTTTTTTCTTTTTTGTGTCTCCAAACTTAATTCAGTTTCAAAATAAGAACGCTGAGTTCGCATACTCTGTATCATTTTTTCTCGTAAATAGGCATTTAACTTATCAATAGGATACGAACGCTGGGCTTGCATATTCAGCATTATTTTCTTCTGTATATTCGTATTTAACTCAGCGTTTTCGCCATCAGTGTATTGAACGAGAAGCGTATCTTCCCGTATCTCTTTTACGACATATGTGCCCCTTCGATTGGTATAGCTGGATCCAACTTTAAACTCATTGTTTGAAACAGCATTATTATCCAACAGCGTTCCTCTTAAAGATTAATATTTACTGGGTTAACTTCCAGCATTATAAATTCACTAAATATTTTTAGTGTAAAGTATGTACAGAACAAGACAGGCACGACTTATTGCGGTATATAGCGAGTTTTTTCCCCATCTCTTATCATTGGGATTAACATCTACCATAATAACAATGTCAGATTCACATCCTTTAAATTTCATATAGGTGTGGTAATGGACTACTCCTGGAATATCCTCAGCACCTTCAATGATTATGTAGTTGCCAACTTTAGGATTAACACCGATGCAGGTTGCTTTCATCGAATGTCCGCCCAATATTGTGATATTTTTAGGATCAATGCCCTGAACTTCAATAAGATCATATAATATTTTCCCAAGCTGTTTGCGCCTAATATCTGTATAAGGGGAAGTAAATTCAATTACTCGTTCTCCATCCGGTGCATCCGCTTTTATTTGCATATCTGTCATGCAATTGGGTTTTATTTGTTCAAATATATTTCGGGTATTCCGACAATTTTCATTTAATTTTAGTGGCTTGCTAATAAGGGGGAAGGTTAATTCTTTGTTAAAAACATTTTGAGATGGATCATAAAAAATGTAAAAATATCCGTCTTCGACTACTAACTCACTTATATTGAGCCAGTATTCGACAGAAAAATCCTGTCCCTCGTCTACGATTACTGCATCATATTTAATTGGATGCTCTTTAATGTATTTATCAAATAGTACGGGTATATCATTTTGAAAGAAGGTCTCGTCATGCTTTTCTGACAAAACTCCAGAAGTATGTAAATAGTTCATGCAAAATCTATGATATGTCGTAGCTCTTATGTTACTTATGGGTGCAACTGAATAAGCAATACGATCAGCTATCATTTGGTTATATGTCAACAGGAGTACTTGAATATTACGTTCCGCCAGTTCTGTTGCTTTCCGAACAGCCATAACTGTTTTACCAGAACCAGCACAACCTGCTATTAGTGCTTGTTTATGATCGGTTATAAAGTCTAGCAATCTACACTGGTCTTCGGTAAGCTTAAACATTTTTTGTTTATCTTGACCAATACGATCGACCAGATTAACGCCATATTCACAATGTGGCATTATGACGTTTCGAATCGCCTCGCACATCGATTTATTCAGCTTAGAAGTTTTACCCTCAACTACTGAAGACATAATTTCTTTTATGCGTTTTTCGACGACGGGTAATTCTGAGCCGGTGATACAAAAAAGCGGTTCGGCTCCAGGTGGAATTTGTTCGGATATATTTTTATAAACTTCTGGGAAGCAAACAGCGCTACTAAATGAGATATTAGATATATCGTTTAAACGATGTGACAAATAGTTAATTAGTTTGTTCTTAGCGGTCCAACCTTGAGCAAATGGACTTTTACTAAGGGGCCTGCCATTCTGTAACCAGATGCCGGATTCTCCATCATAGTCAATCTTGCCGCCTTTAACTTCAAGAACACAAAAACCATATTCGGGTGAAAATATTAAGAAATCAATTTCACCATCAATAAATGCACCTTTTTTATTTTGAACGGTGAACAGAAATGAATGGAAGATAGTGAAATTGTCGTCCAGTTTCTTATGCAGTAGCGAAAATACTTCTTTTTCAGCTGGGTTATGTGAGGACTCGGGGAATGAGGCAGGTATCATTCTTGCCATTTTCCCATCAACCTCCAGTTTCCACACATATTTAAAATACTAATACAAATTCCGTCTATGAGAACTATTCTTA
This sequence comes from uncultured Dehalococcoidales bacterium, assembly GCA_964483235.1. Taxonomy (GTDB): domain Bacteria; phylum Chloroflexota; class Dehalococcoidia; order GIF9; family UBA5629; genus CAZABI01. Next base: position 2,747 of record CAZABI010000080.1, read on the forward strand.
AGTAGACAATAGATCCTACAAAGTGATCTGAAATCTTGTCATCGTATCCAGTACGCACGATATCGTCCCATAATTGCCGGCATTATCGATGGGTCCAACTATATGTGCGTTGGTAAATAGTATGACGAATTGCGGTGAGTTTTTCAGGAATTCAAGGAATTTAGCTTCAGCGGCTTTCATATATTTCTCCCATACGTCAGAGTTGCAGTTATTATCCGCTCATTTCAAAAAGCTGTTGCTTTTCCCATAGGAGGATTTCACGGTCATTTGCAAATACGCGAGCGTCGGCAGAAAACCCACTTGGGCAAACAACAACTCCACGTGACCCCGGTTGGTGTTTAGGTAAAACGCCATTAAGTTGGCGTATCGTCTCGACTCCCACTGGACTTGCGTAATTCTTGCATTGGATATATAGCTTAACGTCACCACCCATTTCTACAGTTCGATTTGCTATCAGGTCGATTCCGCCATCGCGAGTTGGGGGGGTCGTCTCTACAGTCCAACCTTTCCGTTCCAATAGATTCATCACGTATTTCTCGAATTCTATTCCGCTCATTGTGGTATAGTCGGGTAGAGCTGTCGAATTTCGGTGGGAAGGCTTGGCCCTTGACGGAGGGGTCAATCCGAAGAGTCCAAATAAGTCTTCTGCGGTCAGACTTGCCTTGAGATCTATAGATACATCATCAACAATTTCATTAAAAAGCATTTGCTTTTCACTGAGTATCTGCTCGATACGCTCTTCAATTGTCCCTTCGCAGACATACTTATAAACATGTACCTGTTGAGTTTGTCCTATACGGTCGCTCCTGCCATCTGCCTGATTTTCAGCCGCAGGATTCCACCAACGATCGAAGTGAAAAACGTATGATGCTTCCTGTAAATTGAGCCCGAGGCCACCGGCGCGCAGTGATATCACCAGAACCTTGTGAGAGGTGTCTTTTTTAAAAGCTTGGATAATAGCGTCGCGCTTGGAAGACGTGAGGGATCCTGTGTATATAAGAGGGGCAAATTCCTTTAGCGCAGAGGCTACGGCCTCTACACCGAACTGGCCGTCTACGAATTGTGAGAAGATAAGAGCACGGTGTCCCTCGCTAATTAATGTAACGAGTCGCTCTCGGATGTCATCCAGCTTCGCAGACTGCCCAGTTGTTGGGCAGAAATTGCATATCTGTTTTAGTCTCATGATCAACTCTAGAACGCTCTCGATTCGGACTTCCTCTCCCATTCCGCGTAAATGCAGGATACCTTGTTCTTCCGCCTTTTTGTAACTTGCCCCCTGGGCATCAGGTAGAGACAAATTAACTCGGGATGTTGTTTTAAGTGGAAGCTGTTTCATCACCTCGGACTTCCTTCGTCTTAACTGAAGTTGCCTGTGTTTCTCGAGCATGGCGGTATTGGGCTGGAGTCGAATGGGCGGATCTCCATCCCTAAGAGGAGATACAAATTCCAAAATCGACGCTAGGTCGTCCAATCGGTTCTCAAGGGGTGTACCCGTAAGTGCCCATGCTCGTTTACGTACTAGCAATTTGCACTTTCGACTAACTTCTGCTTTTGGGTTTTTTATTTGTTGTGCCTCGTCAAGGATAACCACGTCCCAGGTTCGTCTCCGGGGCGGCGATACTAGGTTTTCGGTGAAATCGGAGCGCAATGTCTCGTAAGTAGTCAGATACACATGAGCAGGCGCCATCCATTGATATGCTCGCTCAGTTGCTGTTCCATGAACCGTAGAGATGCGTAACTCAGGAGCCCATATCCTTAGCTCTTTTCTCCACTGCATAAGAAGGCTCGCTCGTACCATCACCAATGCTGTTTCCACACGATGTTGGATGGCGAGAATGCGGAGGGCCGCTATTGCCTGTATTGTTTTCCCCAGACCCATGTCATCAGCCAGCAGAAGTGCGTTCTGTGATAAAAGCGCGTGAACACCTTCTTGCTGGTATGGAAATAGGGTTTCATGCCACTCCAATGGGCCTAGTATCGAGGCCAACATCTTTGTTGGGGGTTGGAGAAGGTAAGCAAGCCGTTTTGCCAGCGATACGCGTTGATCTGGTGGTATGTTGAGCGTCCTGTGTGGCTTTAAGCTTTCTTTCACACTGTCTGTAGGGATCCTTTCAGAAATGGGTCGGGTTAAGGGTTCCGTCTCAGCCAAGATGTTTACCAGAGCCACACTTCCACCTTCTGTGCCAACTGCTACTATTAAGCTACTAGGAATCACCTGCGGCACATGCGTCTCTGGTTCCACTGGTAATACCGCTGGTTGTTCTGTTAAGACTCTGCAATCCATTCAATCTGGGATTCTAGTTCTCACTTGCGGAATTGTAAGGAGGCCTGGCGGGGATGCTTTCAGTATCAATGTTCGGTGGAATATTCCTAACCACCGCGCACGAAGTTCTTCCGTGTCCGTGCTTACAGCCCACCATGGTTCTTTGTTATTAGTCACTGGCATGCTATTTCAATCATATTGCACAGGTTTTTATGCTGGCGAGGGTGAATATACCTCTCTTATCCCGACCATGGCCCTATCGAAAGGTTCCAGGAGAAGGCCTGAAGTAATGAGTCTATTCAGCAGGCGGTGTTCAGTGGATTCATCAGCAGGTTTTCCCGGAAACCAAAAAAGATGCACGGGCTGGGGATCTTCAATTGTTGTTTGGACTTCTGACGGAGAATGGGGGGTGGCATCGCTGATAAAAGCAACACGACATACAGGTATCGAGAGGTGAATCTCGTTGCAAAATAATGTGTGGTCGATTTCATCAGCCATGCAAATTACGAATTGAGGGACTTTTTGGCAAATGGAAAACAAAGTTGTAGTCAACTTCCTGGTAGCATGTCTGCGAATGTCCTCCTTCCGCCATAGATAAGTGTTTGGCGTCTCAATGGAGTTATATGTAAACTCAACCGG
>CAZABI010000081.1:0-5627 GCA_964483235.1 uncultured Dehalococcoidales bacterium
AGCCCGCAGTCGGTAGCAGCTTATAAAGAGCTCTATAACGCCAACGAGAGTATGGTGCTGCAGGGGGCGCTTGAACTGGAATTCAACACCGAGTTCGATATCAGCGATACGCTGGAGCGACTGTCGGGATTTAAGAAATAGTCTAAATCGCCATATTCATTTAGTTAAAACAGAAAGGGGCACATCTTGCGATGTGCCCCTTTAAATATCTATGAACTACTATAGATTACTTGAAAGCCAGTGTGGCAGCCATTTCTTTCCACAGTTCGAGCTTACCGGTATCAACACCGGCAACTACGACATATGTTTTTCCATCTTTTACCACACCGACCGCTGCGCCCTTCTTCTTCTGGAATAACACATCGGCCACCAGCACTATTTCAGTGCCCTGTTTGCCGTCAGCAAGCGTTACCGTCTTTTCGGATTCAACAGTCGGCGTTACGGAAACACCTTTAGCTGCAACGAAATCGCCCAATGCCTTGACCGCGGAATCCTTCACGCTGGTGCCGTCACGTACATCGACAAACACCAGATCGGGTAACGGCGACCCACCGTCGTTAGCATAAAAAACCGCGGTGGCATAGGGTTTTGCTGCAACTTTCCAGGCTTTCGGATATTTAAACGAGAAGCCCAGATCGCTAGTGTAAGTTTCAGCCTCATAAGAAGTCGGTTTAGCTGTAGGAGCGGGAGTGGCTGCCGGCGTAGTGGCAACGGATGGAGTCGTGGCAGGTGTTGTTGCCGCTGGTGGTGTAGCAGGTGTTGTGGTTGCAGGCGGGGTTGCGGGTTTGGTCTCAGCCGGTTTTGCAGGCGCTGCAGGCGCGCAGGCCGGCAGTACCAGTGCCATGACCAGCATGACCATGATCGAAATGAATAATACCTTTTTCACTGCTCTTCACATCTCCTTTTATTTTGTTTTTTATGCAGTTCGCAATACAGGGGTAATCTATTTAAATACCCCGATAACACGATAGCCCCTGTATTCCTATTATTTTAAAGTGAGGGTTTTTGCAATTTCCTGCAATAACGCTTTACTCTTGTCGCCCGCGAGCGTAGCACCGGTTACAAATACCGTTTTACCGCCTATATTCGCTCCGTAACAATAGCCCCAAAGGTCATAGATACCCATAATTTTGGCGCTTAGCAAAGCCTCATTTGCTGGAGTTTTCCCATCTGCCAGTGTGGTCGTCTTAGTAGAATCTATATTTACCTTCACGCCAAGATTCTTGAGAGCAGGATCATTGTCAAAAGAATCCTTGGCCGCCTTGCCAAAATCGCTTGTTTCAGGAATAACTACTATTGATGCCACATCGGCACCCTGGGCGCTGCTGGCGAGTACGATGAATACCACGTCGTTGGCCATGTCACCTTTTATCCAACTCTTAGGATACTGGACACTAAATCCCGGACTATCGTTGGTATATGTTGCAGCCTCGAATGAAGTCTTAACTTCAGTCACTGCCGGTGTCGCCGCCGGTGGCGTAGCGGGTGGAGTGGTGGCAGGTGTTGTTGCCGCTGGTGGTGTCGCTGGTGTCGTGGTTGCAGGCGGGGTTGCAGGCTTGGTTTCAGCCGGTTTCGCAGGCGCTGCGGGTGCGCAGGCCGGCAGCACCAATGCCATGACCAGCATGACCATGATCGAAATGAATAATACCTTTTTCACTGCTCTTCACATCTCCCTTAATTTTGTTTTTTTATTCCGTGCGTGAACAAGCGAGGATCCGGAATGTACCGTTTGTTTAAGAAGTGTCCTCATCACCTCCTTTCAACCTCAAGCAGGACTGATCAGTTATATATTATATATAATAAGATACGATAATACGACGGTGAAATCAATAGCTCGATTGGTCGACCAATCAAATTTACATCGGGAAACATATTAGGATATACTGTGCTAACTTCTGCCCGGCACATTCTAAAAAGGTACTATTTCATGGATAACATCCACGATATCAAATTATTCCTTGAACCGCAATCCATTGCCATTATCGGCATCTCACGCAAAACCGGTGAAAAGCATGATAATGCCCTGCAGAACCTGCTGGCCTACGGTTACCGGGGCAGGATCTACCCGGTTAATCCAAACGCCGATGAGATTCTTGGAATAAAAGCATATCCGTCCATTAAAAGCATCGAAAATCCGGTCGATCACGCGGTCATCGTTACACCGCGCACCCAGGTGCCGGGACATATCCGCGACTGTGCTGAAAAAGGCGTCAAGGCCATCACCATCGTTACCCAGGGATTCTCCGATGCAGGGGATGACGAAGGCCAGTATCTGCATAAAGAAATAGTGAGATTGGCCTCGACCACCGGTGTGCGTATACTCGGCCCCAATAGCTTTGGCAGCGCTAATGTATATACCAATTTTTGTCCCGCTTTCGCCAAACTCCAGATGCAAAGAAATCCGGTGGCCTTAGTCTGCCAGTCCGGCATGCTGTTCAACGGCGTCTCCGAGTACCGCTTTGTGGGCAAGGGCATCGACGTGGCCAATATAACCAATGTCGATTTCGCCGACTGCCTGGAATACTTCGAGCAAGACCCACAGGTTAAAGTCATCGTGCTCCATATAGAAGGGATGCCGGATGCCCGGCGCTTCTTGAAAATCGCACGCCGGGTGTCGATGAAGAAACCCGTCATCGCGCTAAAGACCGGCAGAGGCGAGCAGGGAATAGCAGCCGCGCAATCACACACCGGCTCCCTGGCTGGCAAAAATGAGGTCTGGGATTCCGCCTTTAAACAAGCAGGTGTTATCAGTGTCGACAACCTGGAAGAACTGGTGGATGTGACCAGGACTTTGAGCATGTTACCGGTGATGGACAATCCCAATGTAGCGGTGGCAACCTTCAGCGGCGGTACCGGCATCATGGCACTGGATGGAATGCGCAACTCAAAGCTACGTAGCGGAGATCTTCCGCCAAAAACCAGGGATCTATTAAAGAAACATACACCGGCCTGGCTGTCAGTGGGTAACCCGCTGGACTACTGGCCGATGATAATGGGCGCCGATAACCAGCCCGGAATGATCATCGAGATACTGGAACCGCTGCTGCAGGATAACAGCTTCGGAGGAATAATTTTCATCCAGATTGTGCCCGATGAATACAGGGGAGAGTATGCCAAGCAGATATTGACCGGGATGGTCGAGAAATATCCTCATCGACCGCTAACGGCCATTTTCACGGGTCCTCTCAACTCGGAGTATGTCAAGAAGCTACAGGAAGAGGGCAAGGTGTTGGCCTTCCCCACACCCGAACGCGCCTCCCGCGCACTGGCCCGGTTATGGCAATATTCGGAATACCGCCGGCAGAACGCGGTCTATTGAGAACACATTTATTAGAGCCTTCTTGACGTCATACTGAAACAAATATACACTTGTCATAAATCCAGTTTCCGGGGAGGTTCTCATGGCCGGTAATAAGAAGCCTTTGGGTAAGTGGAAATGGGCTATCATCGCAGCCGTCATCGTTGTTGTAATCATCACCCCGCTTATTATCTATATTGCTGCCGACCGTGAGAAGAAGGACCTGAACGATGCGACACGCGCGCAACTGGGCGGAAGCTACATCAAGCTACCCGACGGCGTGACTCAATACGAGCTTTCAGGTCCGAAGGACGGGAAGGTTGTGGTGCTCGTTCACGGCGCTACCATACCCATGTACATCTGGGACGCCCAGTTTCAACCGCTGGTGGATGCGGGCTTCCACGTATTACGTTACGACATGTTCGGCAAGGGTTATTCCGACCGGCCCGAAGCCAATTACAACCAGGCTTTTTACCGCAAGCAACTTCTTGACCTGCTCGATACGTTAAATATTAAACAGCCGGTCGACCTGGTGGGAATTTCCATGGGGGGAGGGATAGTCATGGACTTCACTGCCAACCATCCTGACCGCGTGCGGCACGTGGTACTGGCGGCACCGTTGATCAATTCGATCAAGAATGACGGCAACATCAAGATATTGCGCCCGCCGGTCTGGGGTGAGTTTCTTTGCCGCCTGATAGCGGTCAATTCCATCACGGCGCGAGCTGGCGACTTGATGAAACAATTTCCTCAGCCTGATAAATATGTACAGAAATTTAAGGAACAGACATATTACAAGGGATTTGAGAGGGCGTTACTCTCCATGTTCCGAAGCGACGCCAACGGCGATTACACCGCTGACTATGCTGACGTAGCCAAAGATCCGGACAGGAAAATAATGCTCATCTGGGGCACGGAGGACGCTGATATCACCTACGAGATGATACAGCAGATCAGGAACTATATAGCCCCGGTGCAATTTGTACAACTGGACAATATCGGCCATGATCCGCAGGTCGAAGTCCCGGAGATATTTAACGGCCTTGTGATCAATTTCCTGAAAGAGTAATTATTTAAGGAGGACTTTATATGAGCACGAAAAAGTTCAAGTACCTCAGCAAGGAATGGGCGGCAGAAGTGGAGAAACAATGCAAGAAACAACTCACGCAGGAAAAAATGAAACACATCACTTCGTCCATGCTGACCGTCTATACCAACTGCCCGGACAAGAAGACCAGGGCCGTTTTCTACAAGCTGATTGACGGCAAGGTTGACGCTATTTCCATTGCTGAAGGGACGCTGCCCAAGGCCGAATTCAGCATCACGGCTGACTATGAGATCTTCGCCCGCATCTCCCGCGCCGAGCTAAAAGCGCGGTCGGCACTGATGTCAGGCAAGATGAGCCTCAAGGGCAACCTGGTCAAGGCGCTGACGCTATCGCCGACGGTCGACCGGCTGAACGAGGTGCTGGCCACTGTCCCGACCGAATTTTAAACTTTACGGAGGAAAAAATGCCGGCGAAAAAAGTGCTTAAAAAAGACGACCCCTATTTCATAGATTTCCCCAAACGCGTCAAGGCTATACAGAAAGCGATGGGCAAGCGCGGTATTGACGTTTACCTGGGCTCACGCTTGCGCACCCTGTCGTGGACGCTCGACGCCTTCTGCCCCTGGCGCTCTTACATCGTCATCCCGCCCGAAGGCCTGCCCACGGCAGTTACCTTCGTTATCGATGCAGCACGTGTGGCTGACGAGTCCTGGCTGGACCAGGATCATGTTATCGGCTACGGCCCCATGGGCGGACAGGACCAGGTAGCGCTACTCTCCATGCTGATCAAACCCTATCTGAAAGGCGGTAAAGGTATCATCGGTATGGAGACTGGAATGGGCAACTATCTGCCCGAAGGTCACCTGACACTGTTTGAATATGTCGCATTAAAGGCCGTGATGCCCAGAGCTACTTTTAAGAATGCCCATGACATCGTGGACGAACTATCGCTAATCAAAGACGAGGGTACCATCAACCGCTTCCGCGAAGCCTCACGCATCGTGGATGCAGGACACAAGGCTGTTTACGCGGCCGTCAAGAACGGCGGATGGAAAGGTATGACAGAGACCGAGGTCGGCGGGCTGGCGGCCTATGCCATGCGCAAGGCCGGCAGCGAATGGGAATGGTCTTTCACCGGTGGCAACGAGATAGCCTCCGGCTACCGCACCGGCCTGGCGGCCGGCGCCTGCACACCCGCCAGTCGAAGAAAGCTGCAGGCGGGCGACCCGCTAATGGTCGACCTGCACGCTATGTTCAAGCTCGGCCTAGGCGATCATTCGCA
>CAZABI010000082.1:0-5586 GCA_964483235.1 uncultured Dehalococcoidales bacterium
GAAATACATAAATATCAATCACTCCCGCTCGGACACCGTAAGCCTGATCTGATTCTTTCGTATATTCTTTCCTGCATGGGTGATGCAAAACACGCTCTTGACCTTGCCCTAAACACCTTAAATAAAGCAAAACAGTTGTCCTGGCCTTATCTGGAACAGGTTGCTTACCGCCGTATGGGGCACGCTTATCAATTGTTGGGTTGTGAAAATGAGGCTGTTGATAGCTATAAAAAGAGTATAGAACTTTCTGAAAAAGCAGGTTGCACCTATCTGGTAGTCGAAGCATTAAGCGGACTCAGTGTATTTTATTCCAGCACAGGAAACACAACGATTGCACTGAAATTAGCCCGTGAGTGTATGGACATGGCCATGAGAGCCGGGGATCAATGGTATTCAAATATTGCCCGACTATCCGCATGCCAGGCATTGATTTATTCTAACCAGTTTAATGAAGCCAGGATACAGCTTAGCAGGGTAGTGCGCGATAGTCGAAGATTTAATGATTCATTTATTGAGACTTTAGGCCATGTCTGGCACGCCATCCTGGAAACAATAGACAATGAAAAAACGGGTTTTGAACATCATATGAACATGGCATTGAATCTTTGCAGGCTAAATAATTACGGGTTTCTTTTTACTCGTCCCACTCTATATGGTTTAAGAAGTAAGGATACAGTGAATAAATTGCTGCAGCGCTGTATCGAGAGGCAATTACACCCAGATTACTGTTCTGAATTACTCAGGCAATGTATTTTATGCTGGCAAAAGCTGACATCGATCGGGGTGTTTGAAGTAAGAGCTTTTGGACAATTGAGTATTCGCATCGGTGACGATATTGTCGGCCCGGCTATGTGGAAAAGATCCAGTGCGCGACATCTTTTCGAATTTCTTCTTATAAATCAGGGTAAATACGTCCAAAAGGAAATAATTATGGAGACTCTTTGGCCGGAGCAGAGTTACTCAAATCAGAACAACCACTTCCATGTAGCTTTGCACGCATTAAAAAAAACACTGGCCCTTCCCGACGAACTGTGCATTATTAACCAAGGTAATTCCTATCTATTAAACGGTAATGCAATTACATGGTATGACAGCGGAATTTTCAGTGAGCTTGTTGCTACCGGTCGTAAATTACACGAAAAGGGAATTAAACAGGCGGCCGATTTCTACATGGATGCTTTAAAACTCTACCAGGGAGATTTTCTTGAAGATTCCATTTATGAAGACTGGCTGACCGATGATAGAAAAAGACAATTTGGCCTGTATTTAGAAGTTTCATTATTTATGGCCAGAACTTCTCTTGAAATGGATCAGTATCAGCAATGTCAGGATATTTGTAACAAAATAATTGCGAGTGATTCGTGTTGTGAGGAAGCGTATCGTTTATTAATGTCCTGCTTCTGGAAAGAGAAAAATCAGGGACTTGTAGAACGAATATTCCAGGAATGTTGTAGTAATCTAAGTGAGAAGTTGCATGTAAAACCTAACCCGGCTACCCGGCATCTATACCAGGAAATATGCGCATCATGGTGATAGTAACGAAAAACTGTAAGGTATAGAGTTAACATGGTTTTTCAAGTATGTTGGTTCATAAACGGGATGAAAAAACATGATTAATATGTCACAAGCATATGACATTTTATGCGTAATTGTTTTCCCGGTTTTCATTAAAAGGCGCGTAAGAGTTTTGTAAGTACGGGTCTTTATAATTGAATAAAACGTAGATTTACTAAAATACCAGGGGGATTAAAATGGGAGAAGAGGAAAAGGAAGTAGTATTTAATAGTATCAGGACCCACTATAAAGTGTGGTCGGGAGTATCGGGGCCAATTATTTGCGTACATGGACTTACGGCGAACTGCAGGTACTTTGACCATCTTGGGGAAAAACTGGCGCCTAATTACAAGGTGATTGCATATGATTTAAGAGGGAGGGGGAATAGCAGCAAGCCAGTAAGTGGGTACAATTTGGTTCAACATGCATCAGATTTGGAAAATTTCTTAACAGCTTTGGATATAAATAGCGCTATATTTGTCGGCCATTCTTTGGGCGCAGCCATTGTGGCGTTTTTTGCTGCCCATTTCCCGGATAAGGCACAGCGGCTAATCCTGGTTGACGGTGGCGGAGGTGGCCCTCAAGCCGACTATGAGAGCGTCGCTAAATCCATTCAACCATTTATCGATAGGTTGAAAGTGAAGTACACATCAGTTAATGATTACCTTGAAAAAGTTAAATTAACGATAGGTGAGGGCGGCCTGACCAGATATATGTACAACGTATACAGCTATGATGCAAAAGTAAACGATGACGGCACAGTGAGTTCCAAGGTATCGCCTGCAGCGGCATTCGAGGATTTTATGAAACTGCGTGACGTTGACATGGCGTCGGCACTGACGAGGATCAAGTGCCCTGCACTTTTTTTACGTGCTCCTGACGGGGTTGCAGGTAACCCGCCGCTAATGCCGAGGATGGCCGCCGAACTGATATCAGGGGCCATACCCGACTGCAGCCTTCAAGATATACCTGGCACAAACCACGCCACCATCCTATTAGGTGAAAGTGATGCTACTTTTGATGCCATAAAAGAATTTCTTAATTCATCTTAGGATTGGACAGTAGCCAGGCAAATCGATGCGAATCATAATAATGTCCATGGAAAAAACCGGATAAATAATAAAAGAGGAGTGGTAAGTGAAAAACATAACGTTAAAAACATCCTTTGTATTGGTCGTCGCCATACTTATTCTTACTTCCGTATTAACTGCTTGCTCTCCGCAAAAACCGGCAAGCAGCACCGGTGGTGTGTTAAATATCGGCCATAATATCAATCCCAATTCGCTGGATCCTGTGCGGTCCACCTTTGCCGCAGATATTTTTGTGCATGCGCAGATCTATGATTCCTTATTGCGCTTTGATAGTGAAGGCAATATAGTCCCCTGGCTGTGCACATCGTGGGAATTCGAAGATGATACTACCCTTACGCTCAACTTGAGGAAGGGTGTCACATTCCATGACGGCACTGACTTCAATGCCGGGGCGGTAAAGCAACAATTCGACCGTCTCAAGAAGCCGGAAATGGCATCCCTTATGACCAGGATGATCCAGGAATTTGAATCTATAGAAGTTATAGACGATTATACGCTTGCAATTAAAACAAAAAGGCCAATGCCTTACCTGCTGAATCTTTTAGCGGGAAGAATAGGCCGAATTAACTCACCTGCAGCTATAGAAAAATGGGGTGATGACTATGGAATCAAAGCAGCTACAGGCACCGGGCCATTTAAATTGGTCAAGTGGGTGCAGGACACCGAAATAGTGTTGGAAAAGAACAAGGATTACTGGGCTAAAGATGAAAACGGTAAGCAGTTACCCTACCTGGATGGCCTGGTATTCAAGCTGATACCTGATCCCGCCACCATGTACAGTAACCTTATCACGCAAGGGGTGGATATCGCGGGCATACTTCCAGTCGACTTTCAACGCGCTCAACAGCAGGCCGATCTCAAGATGGTCAGCGGTCCTATTGCATTGTCTTATGGCACCTTTGTAGATTGTACAAGGCCGCCTTTTGACAATATTAAAGTCAGGCAAGCCGTGGCCTATGCCACCGACAAGGACGAGTTACTACAGGCCGTGGCTTATGGCAGCGGTGTTAAAATCGGTCATTTTGTGCCACCGGGACTATTTGGCTATGATCCGACCATAACCGGTTATACTTATGACCCGGAAAAGGCAAAAAAATTACTGTCTGAGGCCGGGTATGATGAGAAGAACCCGTTGCGGTTCACCGCCACAGAGGTTAAGCTGACCGGATTTGATATTGAAGCAGAGGTTTTGCAGAGTCAACTTGCCAGGGTAGGCATAGAAATGAAACTGGATGTTGTTGACAGCAATGTGATGATAGGCCGCCTGATGACGCATAACTACAATGTAATCGTATTTGGAACGGCATTTACCAGCATACCGCTTGATCCGCAGGGGACCATGGATATTTTCTACGGCGCCAAGGGATTCTGGAATGCCGGGCGTATTGTCGATGCGGAGCTCGATGCCATGATCCAGAAAGCCGGTGTAACAATGGACAAGGATTCACGTAAAGTGATCTTGCACGATATCCAGCAGTATATGATCGATAAAGCCTACGACTGGTGGTACTTCGGGCTGACAGGGGCAATGGGTATGCAACAATATGTCATGGGTTACACGCACTCCATAACTGGCGATCCCATGCTTGAAAGGGTGTGGTTGGATAAATAGCCTCTAATAGCAATCCGGCAAATTCCAGGGTGTCGGGACAACCGTCAATTGGCAACGAGGATTAGAGCACTTGGAAGCACTTCTTGAAGTCAGTGATCTAAAAACATATTTTATTACTGACGGGGCGGTAATAAAAGCTGTAGATGGAGTTTCTTTTTGCCTTAACAAAGGTGAGACCATCGCCCTGGTAGGTGAAAGCGGATGTGGTAAGAGTGCAAGCGCACTATCGATCACGCGGCTGATCCCCAGCCCCCCGGGGAAGATAGTGGGAGGAGTTGTCGCTTTTAAAGGTAGGGACCTGCTAAAAGCCACGAAAAAAGAATTGAGGAGTGTAAGGGGTGGGCAAATATCTATGATTTTTCAGGAACCCATGACCTCACTTAATCCTGTTTTAACCATCGGCCGGCAGATCTCGGAAACCATTGAGCTTCACCTCGGAATGACGTCGGAGGAAGCGCTGAGCCGCAGTGTAGAGCTATTGAAGTCGGTCGGAATCCCGGGGGCGGAAAACAGGGTGCATGACTATCCGCACCAGTTCAGCGGCGGGATGAGGCAACGGGTGATGATTGCCATGGCTTTGAGCTGTAACCCCGAGCTACTTATAGCTGATGAACCAACGACGGCTGTAGATGTGACGACGCAGGCGCAACTGATGGAAATAATTAGCGAAAGCACGCAGAAATTCGGTACGGCTGTGATGCTGATCACGCATAATTTAGGCCTGGTAGCCCGTCATGCCCGGCGGGTCTATGTCATGTACGCAGGCCGGATTATTGAAAGCGCAGGTGCGATGGAACTTTACTCCGATTCCAGGCACCCTTATACCATCGGTCTTCTTGCTTCGGTACCTCGCCTGGATGTGCCGACTAAGCAGAAACTCGTGACTATTAAAGGACAGCCTCCCGACCTGATGGGCGCTTTAAAGGGATGCTCATTCAGGCCACGCTGTAATTATGCGGTACCAAGATGTGCGGTAGTGTTTCCCCCGCTCCTTGATTTAGGCAATAATCACAGCGTCGCCTGCTGGGTGGATGTTAAGGAAAAATAAAATGGAGGATAACGTATTAGTTGAAGTCCGGGCATTGACCAAGTATTTCCCGGTAACTGCGGGCATCGTGAGGGAAAAGAAAATAGCCGACATAAGAGCCGTGGACGATGTAAATTTCAATATCAGATGTGGAGAGACGATGGGGCTGGTGGGTGAAAGCGGCTGCGGCAAGACCACGGTGGGCAGGTGCATACTGCAATTACAACAACCTACAGGGGGAAAAGTACTTTTCGCCGGCATTGATCTGTGTGGACTGAGTAAAGAGGATTTGCGTAAAACGA
>CAZABI010000083.1:0-5582 GCA_964483235.1 uncultured Dehalococcoidales bacterium
ATAAATAAGGCCAGGACCGATATATGAACGTAATTACGTTTATTTCTCATCCTTTCACCTGCATATGTATTTGATATATTCTACCACAGCCGTAGGGGCGCACCTGAAGGTACGCCCGCTCTGGCGGATTTAAAAACCCGCCACTATATGTGACTTTCATCGCTTCTTTTTACAGTACCGCCGCTAAAATATAGTAAGTTTGCATAATAGTGCAATTTATTTGTGCGCATCTGACGGAGGAATTAATGAACAAGCTTGGCGTTAAGGATAAGTCTTTTTTACAGGGGAAATTCGGTAACCGTGTCAACTTCAATAAGACGGAGAGAATTCTATACAGCCATGACATCGCGGCCATGCCCGGCATGATCAAGCCGCTTATCGGAGATACCACTCCGGAGGCAGTAGTTCAGCCGGCATCGGAAGATGAACTGGTAGAACTGGTCAAATGGGCAGCGGACAGGGGAATTCCGCTCACTCCCCGGGCAAAAGCTTCATCCGGCTACGGCGGTGTGGTTCCTGCTAAGAAAGGCATCGTAGTTGATTTCTACCGTATGAACAGGGTACTCGATATCAATAAGAGTGCACTCACAACATGTGTCCAGGCCGGTGTGGTCTGGGAGAAACTGGATAAAGCCCTGGATAAACAGGGGCTGACCCTGCGGCTCTATCCCACCAGTTACCCTGCCTCTACTGCCGGTGGCTGGCTGGCGCAGGGCGGCGCCGGCATCGGTTCCTACGAAGCCGGCTGGTTCAAGGATAACGTCGTTAGTGCCCGCGTGGTACTACCCGACGGCAGCGTGAAGGAATTCAGCGGTGAGGATCTGGATTTAATCTCAGATGCCTGCGGAATTACCGGCCTGATCAGCGATCTTACCATTAAGATCATGCTGAAAGAGGAGTTGGAAGTGATCTCCATCGGCTGTGCCGATGCCCACGATTTGCAACGCTTTTTCCAATCTACCATAGATAGCAGGCTGCCCATCTGGTCGGTCATCTTCATCAACCCCAAGATGGCCGAGCTTAAGAACCGCTCCCCGCTGATGGAGCACTACGGCCACCCTGCTGAAGAGCGTGTGCTTTTACCCGCCTCCTATATCGCTACACTGGCATACCGCAAGAAGGATTCTAAAATTGTTACCGATACATTACAGGGTTTGCTCAAGCCATGCCAGGGCGAGATACTCAGCGACCGCATCGCGCACCACGAGTGGCAAAACCGTTTCAAGCTGATGGTAGTCAAGCGGCTTGGTCCCAGCTTGGTGCCGGCCGAGGTAGTGGTGCCGCTGGCATCCCTGGGCGATGTCATGCATGACATTGAGAAGAAGGTTGACCAGCCCATCGTCAAGGAGGGCGTGCTCATACGTGATGGTCTGGACGGCCAGCCGGAGATAGTCATACTCGGCTTCATCCCCAGTGACCAGCGCAAGTTCAGCTATAACTTCGTCTTCAGCCTGGCTCTGACCATCATGAAGATTGTCAAGAAATACGGCGGCCGACCCTATACAACAGGCCTCTACTTCGCTAAAAAAGCGGAGGAGGCGCTGGGCAAATCCCGCGTCAGGAAGCTGAAAGAGTATAAGAAAAAAGTTGACCCGAAGGATATCTTCAATCCGGGCAAGGTGGTGGCAGAAAACGCTGTAGGCAGCTTCATCGGCCTGGCCGAGGCCTTTGAACCGCTCATCCGACCCTTCGGCAACTACGTCATTACGCAGGTGGGCGAACGCCCTGCAAAGCCTGTTAAAGACATCCCCGCCGATGTAGCCTGGTACGCCTATTCCTGCTCGCAATGCGGCTATTGCATCGAGGAGTGCGACCAGTTTTACGGCCGCGGCTGGGAGAGCCAGTCACCGCGGGGCAAGTGGTACTGGCTGCGCGAGTACATGGAAGGCCGTCAGAAATGGGACCAGTTCATGGTGGACACCATGCTGGTCTGTACCACCTGCGAATTATGTAATCTACGCTGCTCGGCTTCATTGCCCATCGAACCATCCTGGATGAAGCTGCGCGGGAAGCTCATCCACGAGGAGAAGAGGATGACCTTCCCGCCCTTCGAGATGATGGGCGCTGCACTCACGGCCGAGGGTGACATCTGGGCCGGGTACCGCCGCGACCGTTCCACCTGGTTCCCGGAAGATCTTAAGGCTAAGCACGGACCGGGTGTCAAATCAAAGAACGTTTATTTCGCCGGCTGTACCGCCAGCTATGTTGAGCATGACATCGGCATGGCCGGTGTACGCCTGCTGGATGAAGCTGGCGTTGACTTCACCTACCTAGGCCCTAAGGAGAACTGCTGCGGAACACCCATGCTGGTGGCCGGCAAGTGGGACGTCTTTGCAGAGACGCTCAAGCATAACGTGGCCGCAGTTAAAGCTTCCTGCGCCGATACCGTGATATCTTCCTGCCCGGCCTGCGATATGATGTGGCGGCATGTCTATCCCGAATGGGCGAAAAAGCTCGGCATCGAATATAACATCACCGCCAGACACTACAGTGAAGTGGTATCGGATAAAATCAAGACCGGTGATTTCAAGTTCGCCGATAAGGGTAAAGAGCCGGTTACCGTCACCTGGCATGATTCCTGCCACATCGGGCGTGTCTCCGGCGTCTATGAGCCGCCACGCGAAGTCATCAAGGCGCTTCCCGGTGTTAAGCTCGTGGAGATGGAGAACAATCGCGAGGCCGCGCATTGCTGCGGCAGTGTGCTCACCCTGATTAAAGATCCGCCGATCGCGGCTGATATAGGCAAAATACGCGTTGACGAGGCTGTGGAGGCCGGCGCGGATAAAATCCTGGCGCTCTGCCCCTGCTGCGAATTCCAGCTCCGCGTTTCGACCGATAAGAAAAAAATGGACATGCCGGTGGTGGACCTGGCGCGCTTCGCCTGCTCGCGCCTGGGCTATGACTTCCCCGACCCCAACCCCGAGGTCCAGAAGCAGTGGGCGGTATTTGAGGCTATGATCGCATTGATGACCCCACAGGGCTTTGCCAATTTAATGGGCAGAATGTGGCCAGAGCTTATAGATGCCATGCCATTTGGCATGGGCGGTATGATGCGTGTCATGGGCAAGATACCCGGCGCCCTCAACCTGATGAAGCCGATGTTCCCCGTTCTTTTCCCGCGGCTGCTGCCCATGATGATGCCTAAAGTTATGCCCAGGATGCTGCAGCTTGTAGGTGAGATAGTTCCCATGCCCGACTATATGGCCGAGCAAATGCCGCAGATGATGCCGGGGATTATGGATAAGCTCATGCCGCATATGATAGGCGACGTAGTCCCGCTGGTCACCGGGCCAATGATTGACTACCTGCAGGGAAAGAAATAAGGAGTCTTAAAGGGCGGGATGAAAGATCGACCCCTTATTATCAAACCTGTCATTGCGAGCGAAGCGAAGCAATCTCACGGTTAATCATGTGATTGCTTTGTCGACTGCATCTCCTTGCAATGACACGGTGTATGCTATCATTACCCCTATTATGGAATCCCTGCCCCTCTTAAAATACCTGGTTGAAGCCGGCCTCGGCGCCCGCCGCCAGTCGGTGGCGGCCATCAAGCAGGGCCGTGTAACCGTCAACGGCAAGGTCGTGGAGAGCTACACCATGCCTGTCTATCCCAAACTGGATGATATCGCCTGCGATGGCAAGCCCGTTAAATTCAAGCCTGCCGAGATGCTGGTATTCATGGTCAACAAGCCTCTCAATGTGCTTTCAACAACCAGGGATGACCGCGGCAGGAAGACGGTGATAGACTTGCTCCCCGAGCGCTACCGCGCGCTTGGCCTCTACCCGGCAGGCAGGCTGGATTACGACTCCACCGGCCTGCTAATACTTACCAACGACGGCAACCTGACCTACCGCCTGACGCATCCACGCTTTGAGCACGAAAAAGAGTATATAGTCACCGTAAACGGCAAGGTCAGCGAACACGATAAGGAAAAACTGGAAAAAGGCATTATGCTGGAGGACGGCCTGACCTACCCGGCAATCATCAAGGAAGTGCCCGATGCAGCTTACACTTACAGTATTACCATTCACGAGGGGCGGCACCGACAGGTCAAGCGTATGTTTGCCAGCATAGGCCATGAAGTTAAAACGCTGAAAAGAATACGCATCGGCAGGCTGGAGTTGGGCAACCTCGCGGAGGGAGAAATCAAAAAGCTGACGCAGGCTGAGATAGGCAAACTTCTGCGCAGGTAATATGAAACATATAAAAAAAGCGTCGGCCGCAAAGTACACAATTATTTCGCTTTTTGCCCTTGGCCTGATTCTCAACCCTGGTATTACCCGGCCTGTTTCCGCTGCCAGTGATGTATCAATTTCCCATGGAATTTTTTGGCCGTCGGTGCAAGCTTGTGAAAATGCAACGGTCATCAAGCGGTCCGTCACAGTCTCAAAAGACAATGCCATCGAGGTCATTACGACGCCGGCCGCATCCAAGGACTGCCCCATCAGTATGACGGTCACTTATAAATGGGGACAGTGGGACCATCCCCTGTTCCCTCAGATAACCAAAGACCCTGATATCTCGGTGCGGTTCGGGTCAACCACGGGAGGCTATTTCCCCAGGCCAACGCTCACCTGCGATGCTAATCGCGTCTGCACGGTTGTTTATTCAGGGATTCCAGAGATTGTTAAGAAAGAGCCCGTCTATTACCTTGTCAGGCTGGAGTACAGCTTCTTCCGCATGTTTATCAACTGTCTTCCCTTTATGGGCACCGATACGATCGAATGCGATGCTGAGATCAGTTACAGCCCCTGTACAGCAACCCCTTACCTGACCCTCGAACCTGTGGCGGGAACAGGATTAACAGATGAGCCGGCTGATTTTACAGCAACTCTGCACAACTGGGATTTTACTGATGAGGCCGGGCCGCAGGTAACTTACGAATGGTACATTGAAGGCATCAAGAAGTACCAATCGAGCGAGCAAGCACCCGTTAGCCAGATTACTCATACATTTGACAGTGCCGGCGATAAGACGGTCAGGGTGCACGTCGTGCAGTCAACGACTGCCGGGACAGAAACTAGAACTCTTAAACCTCTCTTCAAAGAGAAGGTTACGTTCAAAGTTAAGTAAAAGTAGGGACAGGTCTGGAGACCTGTCCGCCAACGGGCAACGCAAAGCAATCTCACCCGCGATCATTTGATTGCTTCGTCGCTGGCGCTCCTCGCAATTACAGGCCCAGATTTACCCCAACGGCTCAAAAGGCGCTTTCTGAGGCTTGAAACCTTTATTTTTGGCTTCCATGATGGCCTTCGCGCCCCGAATACTGGCCTTATTGAAAACCTGCAGAGTGACGTCCGTCCGGTGCGCGATGCAATCGTTCTCACCCGCTAAATCCTGCAGCATGCGCAGGCCCATAAAGTCCAGGCCTTTGCCCACCATGGATTTGTGAGCGGCCAGCAGTTCCCTGTCCACATTGACCAGTCGCTGCGCAAAATTCATCACGAGTGACTCAAGTTTATCTACTTGAATAGATTTAATGACAAGTCCAAGTTTCTCAGCGTATTTGCCGTCCACCGTGTCTCCGGTCATCAGCAGGTACTTTGACCATTGCGGCCCCAGGTTATAAATCATGGTATTC
>CAZABI010000084.1:0-5541 GCA_964483235.1 uncultured Dehalococcoidales bacterium
TCGCTTCCAGATAATCATATTCTTTTAATAATTCATCCATCCTATCACGCTTATTAGGATGATAAAACTTTTCAATGTATTTGGCAATTATGTCAACCTCTAAATTAACTGAATCCCCGGTATCCAATAAACCCAGGTTGGTATTCTCCCTGGTGAATGTTACCAGTGAAATCGAGAACTGCGACTTATCGCAACTTGTTACTGTCAGGCTTACGCCGTTTACTGCTATAAAACATTTCTTAACAAGATAATGCAGAATTTCAGCGGGCGCTGTAAATGTAGCAAGGACAGCCTTTCCCTCATCAATGAGTGATACGAGTTTGCCCGTACCATCCACGTGTCCCTGCACAAAATGACCGCCAAACCTACCCTGAGCCGATAATGCTCTCTCCAGGTTCACCTTATCGCTAAAATGCAAATTACCCAGATTGGTTAATTTTTTAGTCTCCGGCATAATCTCAACGGTAAAGTTATCTTTGTCGATTTTTATTACTGTAAGGCAAGCTCCATTGACAGAAACACTGTCGCCCAATTTCATTGCATCCAGGACTTTAACTGCGGATATACCCATACTTTCCCTTGCATTGGCTTTAATGGAACCAATTTCTTCTACAATGCCTGTGAACATTACATCCTGCCTTTGGTATAGCCGCTTATTAGCATTTCTTCGCCTATCTTTTCCAGTTTAACATTATGTAAACGCAACGCTTGTGATATTTTGTCCACTCCCTCACCTCCAACAGCAGTTTTAGCCTCTGCGCCGCCAATAATCAGAGGTGCGATAAAAGCCAGTACTTTATCAACGAGATCATTATCAAAGAAATATCCCAACAATTTACTGCCACCCTCTACCATAACCGTGGTAATCTGTCTCTTACCCAAGAATTGTAATACTTCACCCAGGTCGATCATGCAATCTTTGGACTTGAAAGCTATATACTCGGTTCCTTCGCGCTTAATTTTGAGTTTTTCCCTGTTTTCGCGGGTATCTGAGACCGCCACTAACGTCTTACCGGGCTCGGAAAATACCCGGGCGTCTGTAGGTACCCTCCCTTTTCCATCGATAATGACTCTTAATGGTTGCAGCTTGGTCCTCCCACCTTTACCACTGTAACCCCTGGTGGTTAATTGGGGATCATCAGTGATTACAGTATTTGCGCCGACCATAACTGCATCAACGATGTGACGCTGACCGTGTGCATAGTTCCGGGACTCATCACTAGTTATCCATTTTGAGTCACCAATTCTCGTAGCTATCTTACCGTCCAGGCTCATGGCGAATTTGGCTATGACAAATGGTATCCCGGTCGTAATATATTTAAAATAACCCTCATTAATTTCACTAGCCTTATCTTCGTACTCACCGACATCTGTCTTAATACCGGCTGCTTCCAATATATTTAGACCTTTACCATTTACCGCGGGATTCGGGTCAATCACGGCGATATGCACTTCAGATATACCTGAATTAATAATGGCATCCGTGCAGGGAGGAGTTTTGCCATGGTGGCAACATGGCTCTAATGTAACATACAATGTTGCTCCACGGGCCATCTCCCCGGCCTGGTTTAAGGCCATTACCTCCGCATGCTCTGAACCACACTGCTGAGTGTGTCCAAGCCCGACAACGATCCCATCTCGAACAATTACGGCGCCGACTGCAGGATTGGGACTGGTATAACCCAGGGCCAGTTCCGCCAGGGAAAGAGAATAAGCCATATAATCCAGCGGTCGGTTAATCATAAATTCAACCAAATACCTGACTTTAGAAAAAAACAGGAGTAAACCATGGATAAACGATTATTCGAAATATCTGATTTAAATCCGAGTCCATTTTAGCATCACGTCAGTAAATTTCGCAAAATAAAATATGAAGTCCCCCCGGCACACCGAGGGGACTAAGTCTCAATTTAATTCCTTTTTCTGAATTAATTTATTTCGTATACCATTTCCACTGTAACCTGAAACTCTAACTCGCCCGGGCTTATAGGAGTGGGTGCCGAAGACATCATTTCACCTGCGCCGGATTTCATATAATTGTCTCGAATAACCGGAGTATACAGTGTGCCCTCATTTATATACAAGGCCTTCCCGATTTTTACGCCGGATACCTGGGCGATCTGCCTGGCTTTGTCCATAGCTGCCTGAACTGCTTTTTCACGTGCAATTTTTTGGTACGGTGCAGGATCGTCTACTGTGAAACTGATGCTGTTGACCCTGGTCAGATCCCCGGCGGCAACAGCAACATTGTCAATGATAGAGCCTGCTTTATCTACACTTCTAATCTTGACAATCACAGTATTGGTTACCCTGTATCCCAGCACTATCTGAGTATTCTGTTTATCATCCCAGCGTGTGACTTGCTGGATATTAAACTGACTGGTTTGTATGTCCTTATCCGCGACACCAGCATTCTTAAGCGCGCTGACAACCTTGTTCATGGCATCTACAGCTTCCTTTTGAGCCTGTGCGACGGTTTTTTCCTGTGATTCTACGCCGAGCGATAACAGGACTACGTCGGGAACAGCCATCGCCTTACCGATACCATCGACCCATAACCCAACATTCTGCTGGCTAATAATAATCCCGGGTAATCCTGCAAGATCACCCGCTGCCAATACCCTTGCAATATTGGCAGGCTGCGGTGCCTGCGCGTCCGGTGAAGCACAGGCAATCGCAGAAATAAACAGAGCGCACACCATTACAAGAATTCCAACTCGGCTGAACACCTTCTTTTTCATTTTGACCTCCATCAATTGAATTAAGCAATTTAATCAAACCGGTCTGCGATATGTTATTACACCGGTTTAGCTTTATCAATTATTACGGTTATATAACGTATTTACAGTAATAAGGTTTAGACGGCATTAGCGTAAGAGAATGCATATATCATATAATTCATAACGCTTTATATCTACGAAAGAGTGGTGAAATAAAAAGTGAGAATCGTCAGGGAAATCTTAATTACGCTGGTAATATCACTGGTGATCTATTTAGCACTGCAGGTATCTATTAAAAGCTTCAAGGTCTTTAATATTTCAATGTTACCTACTATCCAGCCGGGTGACCACATCATCCTGAATAAACTGGCTTATTTGTTCGGTCCACCTCAACGGGGTGACGTCATTATCTTTTACTCACCCCGACATAATGAAGACCTGATCAAGAGGGTCATCGCAATTCCAGGTGACCGCGTTGAGGTGAAAAAAGGAAAGGTATTCATCAATGATATCGCGCTTATTGAGACATATATTCTGGAGCAACCCAGATATACGGTGTTTGAGAAGATCATACCTCCAGATAGTTACTTCGTATTAGGCGATGATAGAAACAATAGCGATGACTCCCACGGCGGTTGGACCGTGCCCGGGACCAACATTATTGGCAAGCCCTGGCTTCTTTATTGGCCACCAGATAGATGGCGGGTCATCAAGAGTTATTCTTCATACCCTATCTCTCTGATAAATTATCCGGATGAAATGGCGGTGAGTTATGTCACAGGATATTCTGGATATATTTAAGAAAACGGGTGCCCTTCTTGATGGCCATTTTCTACTAACTTCAGGCTTGCACTCACCGGTGTACTGGGAGAAATTCAAGGTTCTTCAATACCCCGAGTACACACAACAATTATGCGGCCTGATTGCCGGGCATTTCAGGAAAGAGAATATACAGGTCGTAGCAGGGCCGACCACTGGTGGGGTCTTACTTGCATTTGAAACTGCGCGACAGCTCGGATGCAGGAGCATCTTCGCAGAGAAGGAAGGCACTGTCAGGGTCTTTCGGCGTGGTTTCTCGATTCAACCAGGCGAAAAAGTGCTCATCGTCGACGATATCCTGACCACTGGTGGCTCGGTCATAGAAGTAATCAATGCCGTGAATAATCTCAAAGGCAATATAATTGGACTCGGTGTACTGGTTGACCGTTCCAGCCAGACAATAGAATTCGGATACCCCCTGTATAGTTGCTTGAAATCGATTACAACTACTTTCAATCCTTCAGATTGCCCGCTTTGTAAGAAGGGGATACCACTGGCGAGGCCCGGCGGTTAAGACGCTACTGATTTATCACCCGCGGAGAGATATTATAATTCGGCTTGGTTTCATTGGGGACGATTACAGAAAAATTATGCGAATCGCCCGGTCTAATTTCCTCGGGATAAGCGTCTAACGAAGCAAGAACCTCGCTGCTTCCCTGTCTTCCGGCAATCTCTATGGTAATCGCCACCTCAATATCACGGGGACGCAGAGTCATATCCCCTGTGTTTCTTATTATTCCTTTTATATAGGTCCTCGTACCAACCGGCGGAGGTTGTTCATCAATAGACATAGAGTGCAACCACACTTCTACTTTAGCTACGCCTGGCTGCTTTCCTATATCAAATGTCTTTTCATCCGATTCCGATTCATTATTAAACTGGTCGAGAGATACAACTTTAAAATAATATGTTGATTTGGGCGTTAGATTTGCCAGTTCAACCGAATGCGTGGTCAGGAGCGCATCTTTTTTCGGGGTGGAATTGTAACTGCCATCCTTGGTCCTCCAGAGGACATGGCTCGTAGCTGGCTCATTGGTAACCCAGGTAATATCGACGGTGTTGTAATTTACATTCATGACCTGGATATTGGTGATGATTGGCGCTACAGTATCGGGTGTAACGTATATAACTGGTTTTTCTTTAGTAGTGTTTTCGACTATAGTTGGCGCACGGGGTGGTTCAATCATCTTGATAAACAGGTAAACTCCTGCACATGCAACGGCTACCACTATTATCAACCCGATCAAAGGCCACACCCAGGAACCTTTTTTCTTTTGAACGGTTTTAACCTCTGGTTCAACTGGTGCGCTTAAAGAAGGCTGTTGTCTTACTGGCCAAGATAAAAGGTTATTGCATGAAGGGCATTTTGCGCTTCCACCCTGTACAGGAGAACGACAATAGGGACAGTAATAGTGGAACTGCTCATGGCATTGCGTGCAAACGGCATCTCCCACGAAATTAACCGAGCCGCATTTCGGACACTGAAAACTGCTCTGCATCAATAATCCATTTGCTAAATGTTTGTCACTATTTTAAAGGTATCGCCTTATAGATTCAATATGTAATAGCTGATCAGATAAATCTAATAAGCGCAGATTATGTTTAGATTCATATTGGAGTGAACCCCTGAAGCTGGACAGTCTGGGTTAGAAAGGTTGGCGGGATCCGCAATAATCTATAATGGAGGTTAAAAAGGATCTTGCCATGAGACAGCAGCGGAATTTCAGCATTGAATTCAAAAAACAAGTGGTCGAAGAATTGATCAGCGGCAGTAGCCGACCGTCGCAAATATGCCGCAGATACAATATTGTTCCCAGTCTGCTAGCCCATTGGAAGAAGCTATATAATCTTGGCAAATTCGATAACGAGCCGGCCCAGGAAGCTGCCCTGCAGGATAGGATAGAAAAGCTGGAGAGGTTGGTTGGCAAGCTTACTCTGGAAAACGAGTTTTTAAAAAAGGCGTATCAGCACAAGCTCAGCCAGCAGGCCAAAAACGGGAAAT
>CAZABI010000085.1:0-5508 GCA_964483235.1 uncultured Dehalococcoidales bacterium
TGCTTTGCCGGTAAAGACGGTAGTGTTACCGACAGGTTGATAAAGTATCACGAAGCCCGCGCCAGGGGCGGCTTCGGTTTGATCATCGTCGAGGTAACAAGTATTGATGGCGAAAGAGGTTTGGGCAGCGGAGCACAGCTTTCATTATATGATGATAAGTTCATCCCCGGATTCAGGAAACTGGCTGATGCGGTCCACGCTCACGGTACCAGGATGGCAGTACAGCTCTTTCACCCCGGACGCAATACTTTTCCCTTCTTTATAGGTAATAAGCCTCCGGTAGCGCCCTCGCCGATACCCGATCCCATTGTAAGGCAAGTACCGCAGGAGCTTACCATCGATGAGATTAAGCGGCTGGTTGAACAGTTCGCCCAGGGTGCGCGGCGCGTCAAAGAGGCCGGATTCGACGCTGTGGAATTACATGGCGCACACGGCTACCTCATCGCCCAGTTCATGTCTGCGTACGCTAATAAGCGTAAAGATGAATATGGCGGAAACTTCGAGAATTTGCTGCGTTTCCCCCTTGAAATCGTGCGCAGAACCAGGGAGTTGGTGGGACCGGATTTCCCTATTCTCTTCCGCATCAGCGCCACCGAGGCAGTGTCTGAAGGACGCGATGTCCCCGGCAGCATAGAGATGATGAAGAAGCTCATCGAGACCGGTGTCACCGCCGTGGATGTTTCCATCGGCGTTTACGAATCGAGCCAGTACACCAGCGCGCCGCCGGAAATGCCGCAGGGATTCAACGCCGAGAACTCGCTTAAATTCAAAGAGGCGCTCAAAGTCCCAGTACTGGTGGCCGGGCGGATCAACGAACCGCAGATCGCTGAGGAGATAATCAAATCAGGCAAGGCGGATGTAGTCCATATCGGACGGCAGGCGCTGGCAGATCCTGATTGGCCGAACAAAGTAGCACAGGGCAAAGAGTCCAGCATCGTTAAATGCCTTTCCTGTAATGAGGCGTGCATTGAAGGCCTGGCTATCTGGCTGCGCCCTTCTATCACCTGCGTTCAGAACCTGACCGTGGGACGTGAAGCTGCCTTTGCTGCACCGAAAACAGACAAACCCGGGAAAGTGCTGGTCGCTGGGGGCGGTCCGGGAGGATTGGAAGCAGCTCGCACGGCTGCATTACGCGGTCATAAGGTCATCCTGTACGAGAAAGATGGTTATCTGGGCGGCCAGATTAAAATCGCCTCAATCCCGCCGGGCAAGGCTGTTTACCAGGACGTAGCCCGTTCCAGAATAATGGCGATCAAGGAGTTGGGTGTGGAGATACACCTCGGCGAGAGGCTTACAGCCGATAAGGTAAAGGAGATCGGTCCCGACGTACTCATCGTTGCTACCGGCTCCGAGCCGGCCTTTCTGAATGTGCCGGGCATCGCCGGGGAAAAGGTTATGTCCGCCCGCAAAGCCCTGGGCACTGAGGATTTAGGCGAAAACGTGCTTGTTATAGGAGGAGGACTGGTGGGCTGCGAAACGGCGGATTACCTGGCCAGCCAGGATAAGCATGTAACCATTGTTGAAATGCTGAAGACCACCGCCAAAGATATCGGCCCGGCCGCACGCTTCTTCCTGAGACGCCGCCTTAAGGAGAAGAATGTGAAAATCCTGACACAGTCGACGGTCAAAGCGATTACCGATGGGAGTGTCGAAATCGAAACACCGGCCGGGTCGCAGAAA
This sequence comes from uncultured Dehalococcoidales bacterium, assembly GCA_964483235.1. Taxonomy (GTDB): domain Bacteria; phylum Chloroflexota; class Dehalococcoidia; order GIF9; family UBA5629; genus CAZABI01. The sequence goes on from CAZABI010000085.1 coordinate 1,681, forward strand.
ATCGGACCCTTTGACAACATTGTGCTGGCTACGGGCGCAACACCTGTCAACGACCTCGCAGAGCAGGCCAGGGGACTGGTGCCCGAGGTTTATGTGATCGGTGACGCTGACAAACCGGGTAAGATACTGGCAGCCGTAGAAAAGGCGGCGGAAGTTGCGCTTAAGCTGTAATATTGCACTTCTTGAAAAAAGTGCTAAAATATTGCGCTGATCAGGAATAAAATAAACAAATGGATTACTCACTAAGACAGATAAAGATTCAGAACGAGGCAGGCAGGTGGTTTGTGGTGGTGAGCCAAGTGGAAGGCGGCTACCTTGCGCGCGATGTTACCACCAGCGACCTTGTCTACATGAAAAACTGCGATATCGCCTGCAAAGAGGAACCGGGGTCGTAGTAAGGTTATCCTGTTATTTTTCCGGTATCTGCAGCGTCCTGCTCATATTTGACACATAAACCTTAGGCTGATATATTTATACGGTTATTCTTTTTAACAGGAACTGAGAGATGAGCACCACTTATGCTGTAATTTCTACCGGTGGCAAACAGTACCGTGTGAGGGCCGGTCAGGTTATCAATACCGATCTGTTGCATATTGAGAAGGGCAAGGACATTGAGCTTTCTCCCGTCCTGATGATAGCTGACGGAGAGGAAGTGATGGTTGGCAACCCCGAAGTAAAAGATGCAAAAGTCCTTGCTACCTGTCTTGAAGAAGGCAAGCAACGGAAAATCATTGTCTTCCGCTATAAGAACAAGGTGCGCGAGCGCAGGAAGACCGGCCACAGGCAGCCCTATACCAGGCTGCTTATTAAAGAAATCGTGAAACCGGGCGGCAAGCCAGTCAAGAAAGCCAGAAAGACCAAGGCCGCTACGGGAGGTGATAACTAATGGCTCACAAGAAAGGCGGCGGTAGCACCAGATGCGGTCGCGATAGTAAATCCAAGCGCTTGGGCGTGAAACGCTACGGTGGCGAGAAGGTCAACGCCGGCACCATTATCATCAGGCAGCGCGGCACCAAGGTTCACCCCGGCAACAACGTGGGTGTCGGCAGGGACTATACTCTGTTCGCCCTCGTTAATGGTGTGGTTAAATTCGAACCTGTCACCAGCAGCAAGAAAAAGGTCAGCGTTTACCCGGAATAAATGCCATGAAAGAGAAAATTCATCCCCAGTATTTTACCGACGCGCAAGTTACCTGCTCCTGTGGTAATAAATTTACCACAGGTTCCACCAGGAAGCAGTTAAGGGTAGAGCTCTGTAACAAATGTCACCCTTTCTTCACCGGCGAGCAGAAGATTATAGACACAGCCGGACGCGTCGAACGCTTCAAGAAGAAGTACAAGCTGGATAAGACGGAAAAATAAGCTCTGTAACTGAGTAAGCAAAGGGCGGCCATATCAACCGCCCTTTCTTTTTAATCTCATGAAAAAAGAAAGGCCATTTTATTACGGCGGTCAGGCGGTGGTGAGCGGGGTTATGATCAGGGGCCACACTAGCACAGCCATAGCCATCCGCAAGCCTGACGGCAGTGTCCAGGTCACCAGCCAGCCGTTGGCACAGCTCTATACCGGTAAGTGGCGCGAGGTTCCCTTTATCCGCGGATTCATTGTCCTGCTCGAAACACTGGTACTCGGGACAGGCGCCCTGATGTACTCGGCGCAGGCAGTCACCGAGGACGAGGAAGAGAAGATAACGCCCGGGATGGTCTGGGGCAGCGTGCTGCTGGGAGTCGTGCTTGCAGTCGGCCTGTTCTTTATCCTCCCTCTGCTGGCTGTGCGCCTATTCGACGCTTTTATTTCGTCGGCTTTCCTGAGTAACGTCATCGAGGGTGTACTGCGCATCGTATTCTTTATCATTTACCTTGTCGTGGTCGGGAGGATGAAGGAGATAAAAGAGGTCTTCGCTTATCACGGCGCCGAGCATATGTCGGTCAACGCCTATGAGGCGGGTGTTCCCTTAGAAGTAGATTCGGTCCGCAGGTATTCCACAGCCCACACTCGCTGCGGCACCAGCTTCCTGCTGGTAGTACTGGTGTTGTCCATCGTAGTCTTTGCGCTGCTGGGCAGGCCGGATATCTGGCTGAGCATCCTCTCGCGTATCGTGCTAATCCCCGTCATAGCCTCCATCAGCTACGAGTTCATCCGGTTCGAGGCCAACTTCAGCCATAACCGCCTAGTGCACTGGATGCTGATTCCCGGTCTCTGGCTGCAGGCCATGACCACGCGCCAGCCGGACAATAGCCAGCTTGAGGTTGGTATCACCGCACTGAAAAAAGCACTTGAGAACGACGGTATTATTACCCCTACGGACAAGATAGCAGCAGCTGACCAACTTTAGCTATCATTACGTTTGCTAAACAATCAAGCGTTTGATAGAATACGCCCCATCGCATTTGATTCAATATTCATTAATTATCGGAGGAGAATTGTATGGCAGACACAGCTCAAACCTTACTGGGCAAAGTAGCGCTGGTGACTGGTGCAGGCGGCGGCATAGGGAAAGCCGTGGTTCTAAGGCTGGCGAAAGCCGGCGCGGATATATTGATGTGCGATAAAAAGACAGATGATTTACCTGGTATTACTGACGAAATCGTAAAAATGGGCCGCAACTGTATATGGACCGGCACTGATATGGGCGTCATGGAAGACGTCAACAAGCTGGTCGATAAAGCTAAAACCGATTTTGGCAAGATGGACATACTGGTCAATTGCGCCGCGGTGAGCCCTTTCTTTGGTCCGCTCTTGCAGGCTGATGAAAAGCTCTGGGACAAAATACTGTCGGTTAACCTGAAAGGCCCTTTCTTCCTCAGCCAGGGCATCGCCAAGTTGATGATTGAAAAGGGTCTGCCCTGCAACATTATTAATATTGCCTCTGCAGGCGGTATGCGGCCTGATCCCATGCTGGCTGTTTACGCTATCAGCAAGGCCGGCATGATTCATATGACAAGGATGCTGGCCACCGAGTTAGGACCGAACAAAATCAGGTGCAATTCCATTTCGCCCTCATTCATCAGAACACGCTTCTCCAAGCCCATCTGGGGTTTCCCCGAGATACTAGACTGGGCTGTTAAGCAGATACCCCTGGGTCGCATAGGCGAACCGGAAGAAGTAGCCGAAGTTGTCCTCTTCCTGGCCTCTGATGCTTCCAGCTATGTGAATAGCGAGAATATCGTAATTACCGGCGGCATGCAGCCAAATTTGCTATATTTTGAATCTGCAACGTCAATTTGGGGAGGTCAATTAACATGGATGTCTCGCTCAAAGGTAAAGTAGCCCTGATCACCGGCGCCAGCAGGGGTATAGGTAAGGCCATCGCGTTGGAGATGGCCAGGGCAGGCGCCGATGTTGTCCTGGCCAGCCGCAAACAAGCCGACCTGGAGAAGGTGGCGGTTGAAATCACTGCTACTGGACGCAAGGCGTTGCCAGTCGCCGCACACATTGGTCGCATGGAAGATATCAACAATCTGGTAAACAGGGCCATGGATGAGTTCGGCAAGATAGATATACTCGTGAACAACGCAGGGACCAACCCAACAATGGACCCGGCTGTCGATGTCAACGAGCGCGCCTGGGATTCCATCATGAACCTCAATCTCAAGGGGCTTTTCTTCCTCAGCCAGGCCATCGCCCGCATAATGCGCGGGCACGGCGGAGGCTCCATCATCAACATCTCTTCAGCCGCCGGGGTAACGCCGGACATTCTGCCTATATATTCCATCAGCAAGGCCGCGGTTATTATGGCCACCAAGGTCATAGCTAAAGAATGGGCACAGTACGGCATACGCGCCAACACAATATCCCCCGGGGAGACCAGGACTCAGTTCAGTGAAGC
>CAZABI010000086.1:0-5447 GCA_964483235.1 uncultured Dehalococcoidales bacterium
TTATCCCGGTTTTTTCAAAAACGATTTTTTCGAGTTGTTCTATAAGGTCAACCACTTTGACGTATTCCTGGTACGTAATTTTCCTGGCCAGCAAGGGCTCGCTGTATGCCCTGTGGCAGGGGTGATACTGAGACATTATGCTTACTGTCACTTTTTGTGACAGATTCTGCACTAACCAATGTAATGAGTCGGAACTGCCGGCCAGGTAGTTAGGCAGGATCAAGTGGCGCACGATCAGTCCTCTCTTCGCTATGCCGTGTTCACCCACCTGTAAATCGCCGACCTGGTTGTACATCTCTGCAATCGCCGCTCTACTCACTGAGACATACCCTTTTGCCTGTGAGAATTTATGCGCCCATTTGTCGGAAGCGTATTTAATATCAGGTAAATAGATATCTATAATACCATTCAATAATTTGAGCGTGGCCACTGAATCGTAAGCATTGGTGTTGTAAACCAGCGGGACTTTTAGTCCTAGCGGAACTGCATAGCCAATGGCCTCTACTATCTGCGCTACAAAATGGGATGGCGATACGAAATTAATATTATGGCAGCCAAGTTCATCCTGGAGTGATAGCATGATATTGGCCAGTTCCCGGCTGCTTATCTCTTTAGTACCTGGATCATTACCCTGGCTTATCTGATAATTCTGGCAATAGATGCATGCCAGGTTACAACTATGAAAGAAGATGGTTCCCGAACCCCTGGTGCCTGAAAGCGCCGGTTCCTCGCCGTGATGATCGCAATAGCTCGCAATAGAAGACAGATGACCGGAACGGCAAAAACCATTGTGTGTTTCATACCTGTTGACCTGGCACGTGCGTGGGCAAATATCACATAAAATAAGCCTTGTTTTTAACAGCTCGGCCCGCCTGGTCAGTTCGCCCGAATTGTATAGGGACTTGTAAGAAGGTTCGAACATGCGCGTTGGCTTCCATTTAAGGTCTTTCGGATGAAGTATAAATGCGGTTGTATACGAAGTCAAAGCATAGAAATGTATAGCATATGCAGAGGTTCAGATACATATTGATTCAATAGATTCCGAGGTGTATGATAGTTCCGGATTAAATTATTGGATATGGCCGGGCAGGGTATTAACGATAGTTAAGAACAGAAAAGGTGCTTCTATTTTAACCTGGTATATAATTAATAAGGTATAGCCCATAATTTCTAGGAGGTTACATTGGATCTATCTGAAAAAAAGGCCGGTGAAGTAATTGTGCTTGCTTTTTCAGGCAGGCTGGATGCCTACAGTGCAGGTGATGTGGAGAAGAAATTAGACACTCTGATCGAATCCGGGCAAGTGAAACTGGTACTTAACCTTGAGAAAATGGAGTACATCAGTAGTTCCGGGTTGCGAGTGTTTCTGGCGCAATTGAAAAAAGTGCGCAAGCAGCAAGGTGACATTAAGCTGGCCTACATGAAACCCTACATTAAAGAGGTCTTCGATATCGCTGGCTTTACACAGCTGTTTAGTATCTTCGAATCTGAGGACCCTGCAATCAATAACTTTTCTGTAAAGTGACGAAAGGTCGTTGAGACGAAGTTATCCATGAATTCGTATCTTAACGAGTATAATAAAAAGCTCTCTACCCCGGTTGGCGCGGCAAAATTAATCAACAACGGAAATACTCTGATACATGGTTTGGCTGCGGCCGAGCCTCCTGCTTTATTAAAAGCCATAGCCGACCGCCTCAGGGCAGGCGAATTGAAGGGGTTAAAAGTTCATTCACTGCTGCCCCTAAAACATGTTATCGATACGCTACTGGCGCCTGACCTGGTTGATTGTGTTGAGGCTTATGCCTGGTTTGTAAGCAAACCCAGCCGGTCGATGGTCAAAATCGGCCTCGACTACTTTGTGCCCAATCATTTTCACCAGGTGCCAAGATTAATGATCGAACACCTCGATATAGATCTGGTAATTACCCAGGTATCCCCCATGGATGGCGCCGGCTTTTTCAGCTTTGGAACGTCCAATGATTTCACCAGCACCGTCTCCCGGCACTGCACGACATTAATTGTAGAAGTCAATGAGAACATGCCTCGGGTCTTCGGCGACTCTATATTGCATATATCAGAGGTAACCGCAATTGTAGAGAACAACTCTCCTCTGATTGAGTTCAAACCGCCGAAATCGAAGCCTGAAGATGGAATTATCGGACGCTTGATTGCTGATGTTGTGCCGGATGGAGCTACCCTGCAATTGGGCATGGGAGGTTTGCCCAATGCTGTGGCCTATTGCCTGTCGAGCCATAAAGACCTCGGTATTCATACGGAAGTGTTCGGCCCGGCGATGGCAGACCTGATTAAAAGCGGTGTAATCACCGGCCGGCTTAAAAGCCGGCACCCCAGGAAACACGTGTTTACGGTAGCCCAGGGTGTGAAGGATATGTATGATTTCATGGATAATAATCCGAGCATCGAGGGCTATCCGGTATCGCATACCAACGATCCGGTAGTAATAGCGCAAAACGATAACATGATATCTATTAACTCAATTATCCAGGTTGATCTGCTCGGACAATGCAATGCCGAGTTCCTGGAGGGTTCGCAGTTCAGCGGGACCGGGGGGCAATTGGATTACGTACGCGGCGCCTACAATTCTAAAGGTGGTAAGTCAATCCTTGCTTTCTACTCAACGGCCGAGAAAGGAGCGGTCTCGCGGGTGGTACCGAGACTTGACCCAGGAGCCGTTATTACCACACCCAGGATGGATGTGCAGTATCTTGTGACCGAGCATGGAATGGTGAACCTGAAAGCCAAATCAACCAGGGACCGGGCACTTGCCATCATAAGCATTGCGCATCCGGCTTTCCGCGACGGATTATTACAGGAAGCGGAAAACATGTATTTGCTATAGCAATAATCAAGTGTACTTTGTGGTGGGGTTGCGGATTTGTATAATTTCATTAGTTACATATGAAGGGGTTGTGAGTTATGAGGCAGTATGATTTCATAGTTGTGGGTTCTGGTTGCGGTCTGACAATTGTCGATGAAGCGCTTTCCCATGGTTTGAAGGTGGCCCTGGTAGATAGAGGTCCTGTGGGTGGAACTTGCCTTAACGTCGGTTGCATACCGTCCAAGATGCTTATACACACGGCCGATCGTATCCTGGATGCGCAGGAAGCAGTCAAGCTCGGTGTGAGGGTCAAGGTGAAATCAATTAACTTTCAGGCTATCATGGAGCGGATGAGGAAATTCGTGACAACGAGCAGCGAACACGTCAGTAAGGGGCTTATGAAGCGGAAGCTGCTTGATAACTTCGAAGGCGAAGGATACTTTAAAGATGACTTCGCTCACGAGGTAAACGGTGAAACGCTAACCGGGAAGAGGATATTCCTCGCTTCCGGTTCCAGGCCGTTTGTTCCCACCATCAGGGGACTTGATAGCGTCAGCTATTTAACCAATGAGACAATTTTGAAATTGATAGAGCTTCCGGAGAGCCTGATCGTTATCGGTGGAGGTTATATTGCTGTCGAATTTGGTCACTTCTTTGCTGCAATGGGCAGCAAGGTCACTATACTTGAAATGGCGGACAGGCTGGTATTGTCGGAGGAACCCGAGATAGCGACGCTATTAAAAAAGCAGCTCAGCAGACGCATGGGAGTTTATACTAATCATTTAGTTCAAGAAGTGAGGTCAACCGAAGACAATTCGATAATTGTCTCGGCGGTGGATAAACTTACCGGTCTGGTCAAAGAGTTTAAGGCACGAAAAATACTGGTAGCCGTCGGGCGCAGATCAAACGCCGATCTATTAAAGGTGCAGAATACAGGCGTTGAACTGGATGAACGCGGGTTTATCAAAGTGAACGAATACGTGGAAACTACTAAGAAAGGCATATTTGCTGTTGGGGATGCTAACGGGCAGCAGATGTTCACACATGTAGCCAACAAGGAAGCCATGCTGGCTGTTGACAATGTGCTACACGGAAAACGTCAAAAAATGGATTACTCGGCGGTGCCCCATGCGGTGTATTCGCACCCACAAATAGCTTCAGTCGGATTATCCGAGGAAAAAGCCATGGCAAAATATAAGGTATTGATTGGTAAGGCCAAATACTATGATGTTGCTTACGGTGTTGCCATGCTGGAAAAAGAGGGATTCGCCAAAGCAATAATCCAACAGGAGACCGGTCGGATACTCGGATTTCATGTCATCGGGCCTGACGCCCCTGTCTTGATTCAGGAAGTGATTAACGCCATGTCTTCGAAAGGAAACGTGGATGAGATCTTTAGCAGCTTGCATATACACCCGGCGTTAACCGAACTGATACCTTCAACTCTTGGTAATGCGTAATCGGCATAACTGGATTTAGTTTGGATGGAGAGGGCGGCTATGAAACACTTGGAAGATGTCACCCGGGACGATCTCAGGGAACTACTTGGCAAGGGATGGTTGACACATGATGGCATGTGGTTCTACGTAGTCAACACCCACCTGGGTACAAAAGTTGCCAGCAAGCTAAACAAGCAAGCTATTAAAGCCATGACGCCATTTGAGGTTCAAAGGTTACTGCGGATTCTGAATCTACAGCCGGGTCAAATTAAAGATGCTGCTTCGGTCAGGAATTTTCTTACCGCAGCTATGTCGCTCATTCTGCCGGATTCAGTTGCCAGCACTTTCGACCAGGAAATAGCTGCGGGAAACGTGCTGCGCTGGCGCTGGAAGAAAGGTGAATGCTTTGCCTACAAAGGCATGACACGCATAGGTGTAATCGATCAATATGAGTGCGGTGTGATGTACAGGATAGAATGCTGGATGCATGAATTGGGATTGAAGTACCATGCGCGGCCGCAATTAACTATGTGCATGATGCATGAAAAGGGATATTGCGAAGGAGAATATGAATTCTTCTTCAAAGACAGTTAGACGTGAAAAAGCTACAACTATAACACATTATTCAGCATACCATTTCAAACTTATTGGATAATGAAATATCTGCTGACGACTGCTCGACCATTGCAATAAATTGCCCCGTTTCTATTTTCAAGTGCATATTCCTATCGTAAACTGTTAGGTTGCTTACTGCGATCTCAAGCTCAATACGCTCCTTTTGGCCTCAATTGGTATTAACAATATGTAAATCCGAATGATAGCGTGAATTTACTATGTTAAACATCTAAAAATCCCGAAACCGTTAACTTCTCCAAATGTAACTACGTGGATTATATTTACATAAAGTAATATTTATTGGGCTAGGATATCTGATAAATACTTCGGATGGCAGTAATCATTTTAGGCAATTTAACGTAATAGACTACGTAATTTACGCAGGTAAATACGCAGGTGAGTTATTTAATAACGAAAATGGGACCATGGAACTCTGGAAAGCACGCTGATTGACCATAGTAAAAATAAGGAAAACCATGAGAAGCGTACGCCTTTGCATATAAGCTTAAATCAGATACAAAGCAGAAAAAAACTCATACGTTGAACGGATGTCT
>CAZABI010000087.1:0-5426 GCA_964483235.1 uncultured Dehalococcoidales bacterium
CCGCACTGGCAGGCGTGAGGAGTTCGCCTCGTTCAAATGGAACGGGAAGCTACCGGACCCTGTGTCACGGGTGACTTATGAAAAATCCAAAATAAATATTTCCTCCGCGCGATCAGGCCGGAGTAAGCAATTATTACAGTACTATCACAGGTTGATAAGCTTGAGGCGCAAAGTGCCCGCCTTATCTAATTTAAACAAAAAGCAAATGCGGGTAACGGCAGGCCAAACAGGCGATAAAATGCTCATTATTGACCGCCTGGCCGGAGACAGTAGATGCCTGATGTTGTTTAATTTCGCGGAACAGAGCGCTGTGGTTCAGTTAGCCACTGATTGTGCTGAATGGCACCTTTTAATCGATTCAGCCGGCTGTGAATGGGGTGGCAGCGGTGGTAATCTAAAGCTCAATCCTGAGGGTTCTTTACAATTTGAGATAGAAGTGCAACCGCTATCGGCGGTTGTTGTTGGTAACCGCCCATGTAAATTATGACCCACAGACAGCCGGTTGCTGCCGGCCTGCACATGTTTTAGTCCTTGATTAACTCCAGGGCGGCAAACGGGAATGTTTTGAATATATCGCTAAGCATTAAAGTGGCAGCGCCATTGTTTTCCACAGCTTTTAACCTTTCACCTGTGAAAATATTCCGGTAAGACTTCGCGGCTGAGCTTTTGGGCAGGGAGAGGTAGGTATCCCCCCAGGTTTGTGCTCCTTCAGGTCTTACCTCCGCCTTGTTTGTCAAACCTGCGAGCAATACGGGCGCTACAACCAAGACTTCAGATTCCTCGCTTCTTCGCATGAAAGCGCAAACATTATTTTTCTTAGCCCCCTCAGCACTCAGCGGTAGGTAGTTCCCGCTTTTAAATAAATCGCCATGGTTGCGCCGGCAGGTCAGCGACTTCCATGTAACGTAGAGTTTAATACGCCCATCCTCCATCGTGTCCAGCAGTTCGCTGCACAGGGCAGCCTCGTCAGCGAGTTCTTTGATGCGTTTCTTCAGCTTCTGTAACATCTCTGTACGGCGTGTAAAGCTGACAGGTCTACGGTTATCGGGATCTGTCAGGTCAAAGATCCATACCTCATTGCCCCTGTATATATCAGGCACCCCGGGAGAAAATATTTTCAACAGTGTTTGTGATAGTGAATTGTACATGCCGCAGACTGATACAGCCCGATAAAACTTTAATAATTCCGGTAAGAAGACATTTTCCGGCGAGGGGTAAAGCAAATCCTCAATAAAATTATTGAGGGCTTCCTCGTACGCAGTATTCGGGCTTATCCAGCTTGAATGAATCTTAGATTCCCTTAGCGCCTTCACCATATGGTTCTTAATCCGTTCTATATAAGCGGCATGCGCTTTATTGTCCTTCATGACAAAGGGATATGAACCTAAAATTACCTGGTAGAGATAGTATTCTTCATCAGCACCCGGGACGTGCTCTGCATCAACTACGGCTTTTTTAGGCTTATTCAAGTTGCGCCAATGTGTTAAGGTCGTTCTCCATTCCTCCGGCAGCTCAGATAACACATTTATCCTTGCGCGTACATCCTCACTTCTCTTTGAATCGTGTGTGGAAGTCGACATCATGCCGTTAGGGAACACAGTCAACCGCTGCAGGTTTTGGGCGTGAAATTCCTCAACTGTTGTACCGAATTTCAGCGGATTACCCCCCACTTCATTAAGTGATATGAGCGGGGTGAAAATGTAAAATGCAGTATCCTCCAAACCTTTGGCCATTACCGGCCCGGTGAGTTGCTGAAAACGCATAACAAAAGAACGTTGCCGGTCACGGCCGTCAGCATCCATATCAGGCGGGAATTTGAGCAGGAGGCTGTCGCTGATGAAATCAAATACGGTAAAATTTATGGCAATATTGCGTTTTTTAGCAGCGGTAATTACGGTGGTTATAGTTTGCCTGTCTGCATCGTCAATCTCATTATTATAAGCATCAATATACGTACGGTATACCGGGAAGCAGGCTATTACCGTTTGGAGCGCATCCCGAATATTATTGAGCGTAAAATCGCGGTTATACCGGCTATGTTCGGACAGCTTGTTAAGCTGATGCGCGAGCATATTTAATTCAGCAGCCATTGCAGTCTTTAAAACGAGGTTCTTACTCCAGTAGATAACATCCTGGAAATTTATTGTATTGCCGATAAACATACGGTAGGTACCGAGCAGGGCAGCAGTGTTCTTCTTTTTGATAAACAAACCGTTTACCGAATTCCCGAACTCATAGCCTGTGGTGCCGTAAACCGGCCAATCTGAGCGAAGAGTTTCTCTTTCTGAAAGAATTTTTTCAACGACAACGTACAGCGGCGGCTTATCTATTAATTCTTCCTTTTGCTGCTGATTGGATGCAGCACTGGTGGAAACATGTTTCGGCTCGGCTTTACCTGTGGGAGGATTCTTAATATCACTGCTACTTGCCTTATTGGCCATTTCAAGGCTGTATTTATCCTGTAGACGGCGCAAGTATTCGGCCGGGGCAAACAGTCCATCCACATGGTCAATTCTCAACCCATTTACAATTTCCTTGCCCAGCAAGTCAAACAATAGCCTGTGGCTTGATGTAAACACCTCTTCATCTTCCATATTAATGCCAGCGAGCTCATTAATATCGAAAAAACGCCGGTAATTAATCTCGTCCGCCGCTACACGCCAGTAGCTAAACCTGTAGACCTGCTGCTCAAGCAACTCGTGAAGCTGGTTGGGGCTGGCCATAATATCAGGCTGGCCGTTAATTTGCTTAATCACAGTTTGCAATGCAAGCCGTATGCGTGAGTTTTTAGAGCAGAGGTCATTAAGCCTTCTTTTTATAACCTCTTTTTCTCTTGCCCTTTCTATCCTCTGGTCATATCTGATATCAGTGCGGAGGGGAAGGTTCCTGCAGGCCGCTATTATGCTCTGAAGTTCAGGCAGGTGAGGATTATCTCCACTTATCTCCCTGCCAGCTTCTGCAAGCATAGGCTCAAGAATAAGCGGATATGTTCCCGGGTCTACGGGGAGGTGATGTTCATGATAAGTAATCTGGAAAGCGCCTTTATCGTAGGCCAGTTTGATCAGCTTCCTCTCCAGCACGCTGCCGTAAAAATCCTCCAGGATAGGCAAGAGCACCTTGTTTTTCAGTTCGTCCTTGACAGGATCCCAATCAATATCAAAGAACGCCGCGTATGAAGAACTTTGCCCATTTTCCAGCACGTCCAGCCACCAGGGATTTTCGAAAATGCCCATATGGTTAGGGACGAAATCCAGGATTAACGACATCCCGTGTTTTTTTAGTTTTTTTGAAAGATTCTCCAGGTCACTACGTGTGCCGACTTCCGGGTTAAGTGAGTTAAAATCGGCTATATCGTAACCATGCTGGCTTCCTGTGCGCGTGCGGAGGCAAGGCGACAGGTAAACGTGCGTGATGCCGAGTTCATGCAAATAATCGACTAATCTAGTGACTGTGGAAAAATTACACTTTCGGCTCAACTGCAACCGGTATGTTGATAGAGGGATATCCGCCGTCATAATTTAATGATTATAAAAACAGGATAATAGAATATACCACATTTTTATTACACCTTTTCCTGCTGCCCGCGGATGAATGAAAGGTATGAGGCGTGTGAACGCATGGATTATTTCCAGGCGAATTTGAAATAGGCCGTCAGGCTCAGGGCCAGCGGTCTATGGTGCTGAGGTAGTCATCCACAATCTCGGCACGCCTGATCTGATCGATACTTCCGTCCGGCCGCACCAGCAGCTCGGCCGAGCGCAGCCTGGCGTTATACTGGAAACCCATGGCGTAGCCGTGCGCGCCGGCATTGTGCAGTACCATCACGTCGCCGGGCTCAATTTCCGGCAGCGGGCGGTTAACAGCGAACTTGTCATTGTTCTCACATAGGGAACCGGTCACGTCATAGATATGGTCATTGGGCCTGTCCTCTTTGCCCAGCACCGTTATATGATGGTATGCGCCGTACAGCGCAGGGCGCATAAGGTTGGCCATGCAGGCGTCCAAACCGACGTAATCCTTATATTTCTTTGAAACGTGCCTTACCTTCGATACGAGAAAGCCGTGTGGACCGGTGATGGCCCGGCCGCACTCGGTGACCACCCGCACCGGGGCCAGCCCGGTATCCTCGATATATTTCTTATAGGCATCCTGGATGCCGGCGGAAACCTTCCCCAGATTGATGGCCGTCTGCTCGGGCTTATAGGGCGTGCCGAAGCCGCCACCCAGGTTAATGAAGTCGAACTCAAAGCCCGTATCATGATTGATCATGACGGCCAGCTTGAACAGCATAACGGCAGTTTCAATCAGGTAATGCTCGTCGAGCATATTGGAGACGATCATGGTGTGCAGGCCGAACCGCTTAGCCCCAAGCTCCCTGGCCTTCATGTAAGCTCCCTTGATCTGGCCGGTGGTGACGCCGTACTTGGCCTCGCTAGGGTCGCCGATGAACGAAGTGCCCTCGCGCAGCGGGCCGGGATTGTACCTGAAGCAGACCAGTTCGGGCATACCTGCGTTTTTATCCAGGTAACCGATATAAGTTATATCGTCGAGGTTGATGATGGCCCCAAGTCCTTTGGCCTTGATATACTCCTCGGCCGGTGTGTCGTTGGAGGTGAACATGATGTCCTCGCCCTTCAGGCCAAGCTTTTCAGATATGACCAGCTCGGGCAGCGAGCTGCAGTCGGTTCCGAAGCCTTCATCCTGCAGGATGCGTACGATATGCGGGTTGGGGCAGGCCTTGACTGCGAAATAATTCTTATATGCAGGCTTCACCCAGGAGAAGGCATTTTTATAGGCGCGCGCGGTGTCACGGATACCCTGCTCGTCGTAAATATAAAACGGTGTGGGGAAGCGCCTGAGCGCCTCAGGCAACGCCTGCAGTATGCGGTTGGGTACAGGCTTAGCCGATTCGCGGCGGATGATATCACATCTTGTTGACTTACTTGCACGGGCGATCTTCTCCAGCCTATCTATGTGCGGATGCTTCCCCGGGTTTTCCCTGGCCTCTCTTCTCAGTTTACTGCCGTAAATAGACAGGCCGTGCCTGGCAGCAGCCGGGCTGATGTAACTGTCGTTGGAGGCGATAGAGGCGTAGACCTGCAGCGAGGCCTGCTGGCCTTTTTTATTCTGCACAATGCCGCCGTGATCTCCGTGCAATCTGATCTCCTCGATAGCCGAGGGATCGAGACGCAGGGCGGCAACCCTATCTTCCAGATTACCCCCGTCGTTTTTTCTCATATCCGTGCTCCATTTTTAAATGTGATAATGTGATAAGGAAATAAATTATATCCCAAATCATGAGTATTTACTTCTTTAGAAAGGGTATTTATAGTAGAACATATAATAAAGCGCAAGGGTCGGCTGAATGTTATCTGGTAAATCAGTTAGTGGTGGCTTACCCGGTAGATAATAACAAACATGGTTAG
>CAZABI010000088.1:0-5346 GCA_964483235.1 uncultured Dehalococcoidales bacterium
AATAGTGCACTTCGCCGATGCCCACATTGGCGTTGAGACCTACGGGACCATCGACCCAGCAACCGGGCTTTCCACGCGCGTGCTGGATGTGCTTAAGGCGATGGACCGGGTGGTCGATTATGCCGTTGAAAACCGCGTCGACCTGGCCCTGTTCTGCGGGGATGCTTATAAGAACCGGGAGCCGTCGCAGACCCATCAGCGGGAGTTTGCCAAACGCATCAGGCGGTTGTCCGAAGCTGCCATACCGACGGTTCTGGTGGTGGGCAATCACGACCTGCCGGGTTCCCCCGGGCGCGCCAGCTCGGTGGAAATCTTCGATACGCTCAGCATCGAGCATGTCTACATCGCCAACCGGCCGTGCATCTATAACATAGCTGTAAAAAGCGGTAATATCCAGGTGGCTGCTTTCCCCTGGCTGAGGCGCAGCGCCTTGATGACACGTGAAGGAGTGAAAAACCTGTCTGTGGATGAAATTACCCGCCGGCTTGAAGAGGTAATGGTTGAGCAGTTAGCGGGGTTGGCCGGTCAGATCGATCCTTCACGTCCGGCGGTGCTGGCCGGGCACATCGGTATAGCGCAGGCGCAGATAGGTACCGAGCGGACTATGATCATCGGGCGTGACCCCGTAGTCATGCTGAGCAATATCGCCAGCCCGGTTTACGATTACATCGCCCTCGGACATATACATAAGCGTCAGGTGCTGTCGGAAAATCCCCCGGTGGTTTATGCCGGCAGCCTCGAGCGGCTGGATTTCGGTGATGAGGGAGAGGCCAGGGGCTTCTACGTAGCTGAAATCGGGCAGGACGGTGATTACAGGAAAACAACCTATGAGTTTCATGAAATCGCCGCCCGGCGTTTTCTGACCCTGGAAGCCAGGGTAGAAGAAGGCCTGACAGATCCAACCGGCATGGTATTGCAGCAGATTGCTGAAAAGCAGGATGACATTACCGGCGCCATAGTCAGGTTGAAGATATCTCTGCCGGGCAGTATGTCCAACCTTTTGAGGGAGAGCGATATTTCGAAAGCGCTGAAAGAAGCCTATAATGTAAGCATAGGAAAAGAGATACGGCAGTCAGCCAGGACCCGGGCATCGGGTTGGGTCACCGATGGATTGACACCGCTCGACGCCCTTAAAAATTACCTTGAAATAAAGAATGTCCCCGCAGAGCACAGGAAAAAGCTGCTGGAATACGGTGAAAAACTGATCCAGGAGAAGCTGTCTGCCGACAGGGGTGAATATGCAGTCTAAGTTTGCAGGTAAGATTGATAAAATCCGGATACGTTTCGGTATCCGCGATAAGATATTGATTTCATTTCTCGCCTTATCGCTGATATCAGTGGGCATTATCAGTTCACTGGCGTTAAGGTATATCGGCACGGTCGGTACATTGACCAAGGAATATACAGCCAGCATGGGTGAAACGGTGATGTCGGTCAGTATCGCCGCACTGGAAGACCAGGGCAGGCGTACCATCTACCAGAAATCACAGGATGTGGCCAAGGAGATTGATTATTACCTGCTCCTGCATCCAGAACTGGATCAGGCTGATATGATGCGGGATTCGAAGCTGAGTTCAATAGCGGTGCAGAAGGTAGGCAGGACCGGATATACGCTTGTTTACGACAAGAAAGGCAAGATATTTTTCGCGACCGACCCAGGCATGATCGGGGCCAATTTGAGGCAACTGGGCGGTGAACCGACGTATTACTCATCAATCACGGAGAGGAGCCTGCTGGGTGGTGATGCCTCGGGATACTATAAATACCAGGGACCGGCGGAAAACACGGAGCGGACGAAATATATGTACACTACCACAGTGGGAGGCTCTGACCTTATCGTCGCAGCTTCAACCTACCTGGATGAATTTTCTTCGGCTGCCGAGGACACCAAGAGCAGGATAGCCACGGCAGTTGAAGACATGAGTGTACAGGTGGACAAACAGGCGCGTGAAGCCGAGCTGACCTTCATAGCGGTTATCGTAGCCATGGTGGTGGTGGTGTCAGGTATTTCGTTCCTGCTATCCGATACGATTACCAGGCCTGTCATGGCGGTCATCAAGGGTTCCGAGCATATTGCCAAGGGAGAACTGGACTACAGCATCGATGTCAATACCGGTGATGAAATGCAGGTACTGGCCGAGCAGTTCAATGCCATGGCCATGGGCCTCCAGGAATCGTACAGCAACCTTGAGCAAAAGGTCATCGACCGCACCGAGAAAGAAAGGCAGCGCGCTGAGCAATTGCGCACCATTAATGAGGTCAGCCGTAAGATCAGTTCGATCGTTAACCTGGATGAGTTGCTGGCGTATGTAGGCAACCTGCTCCGGCAGACTTTCCATTTTCACAATGTGAACATATTCCTGTTCGAGCCCAACTCGGGCAAGCTGATGCTGAAGACGCTGCATTTCAGCGGGCAGAAGAATGTTATCCCTGTAGGTGTGCCGCTGGAAATGGATGAGCAGGGCATTATAGGCAAGGCAGCCAGGTCGGGAGAGTATGTCCTGGTCAACGACTTGACCCAAGAGCCGGGCTACCGTGAATCTGAAGATTCCAATGAGACAAAATCAGAACTGGCAGTGCCGGTTAAAATGGGTGGCAGGGTTTTAGGTGTTCTGGATATAGAGAGCAGGGAGTTCAACGGCTTCGACGAGGCTGATATATTTACAGCTCAGACACTGGCAGACCAATTGGCCGTGGCCATAGAAAATGCGCGGTTGTACCAGGAAACCAGGTCTCTGGCAGTAACTGAGGAGCGCAACCGCATGGCGCGAGAGATCCACGACACCCTGGCGCAGGGATTTACCGGCATCATTCTCCAGTTGGAAGCCACGGAACAGGCCATGGGGGATACCAGTGAGGATGTACAAAAGCATTTAAACCAGGCTCGCAGCCTGGCACGTAAAAGCCTGGCCGAGGCGCGCCGTTCAGTCTGGAATCTCAGCCCGCAGGCGCTTGAGCAGTTAAGACTCGATGAAGCAATCAAACACGAAGTTGAGCGATTCAAGCAGGACCATGGCATAGAAGCAACCTTTACTCAATATGGCGAACGTAAGGATATGGCTCCGGAGATGGGAACGGCTCTTTTCCGGATTTGCCAGGAGTCGTTGGTTAACATTGCCAAGCATGCTAAAGCCAGCAGAGTAGAAGTGACGCTCAATTACGACAGCTCGAGCGTAGAGTTGACGGTAAAGGACGACGGCATAGGCTTTGAGCTCGGGCCAAATAGGAAAGTCGGTAAAGGCGGCTTCGGATTGATCAGTATGCGGGAGAGGGCGTTGGGACAGCACGGCAAATTTGAAGTACAGAGTGAAAAGGGCGCTGGCACTATGATCAAAGCGTCTATACCGCTTGCATAGGAGGGGATAATGGAAGCGATCAAGCTACTGATTGTTGACGATCATCCGGTCGTGCGGGAAGGAATCGGTGCCATGCTCAGAAGGGAACCGGATTTCAAAATTGTTGGGGAAGCGTCCAACGGCCTGGAAGCCGTGGAAAAGGCCAGGGAGTTATTACCCGATGTCATACTGATGGACCTGCGCATGCCCGAACTTGATGGTGTGGAAGCCATCACCAGGATCAGGGCAGATAATCCCGAGGTTAAATTCATCATCCTGACCACTTATTCTGACGACGAATATATTTTCAAAGGCATAGCGGCTGGCGCCAGGGCCTACCTGTTAAAAGACGCTCCGCGGGGGGAACTGTTTAAGGCCATCAGGATGGTTTTCAAGGGTGAATCATTAATTCAGCCGGTGATCGCATCTAAGGTGCTGGACAAGCTGGCTGAGCTATCCAGGAAAACACCGTCAGCCGACGTGCTGTCCGAGAGGGAAATCGAGGTTCTGCAATTGATGGCCAAGGGAGTCTCCAATAAGGATCTTGCAGACCAGCTCTCCATAACGCAGAGCACGGTCAAGACACACATAACCAGTATCTTCCAGAAGCTTAACGTAACCACACGCACCGAAGCCGTTACCACCGCTTTTAAAAAAGGAATCATCCAACTTTAGTCGTGGCCGGGTAGTACTTTAGTATGGTTTACACTACACTGGGAGTCTGATTTTCGGGTCAATCCTTTACGTCTTCAAATTCAATCCATCTACTGATAATACCTTATGTATTTGTAGGTTAAACTGATGATGACGCAGTTGTTCAAGCTATTTTACTGTGAATAGCGGAGATTAATTGAAATAATACGTCACCTGCAGACGCAGATTATTTAAAAAGAAGGTGAGAAATGGACGAAAAGATTAAAGTGCTTATTGCAGATGATAACGAGGTCGTCAGAGAAGGTCTGAAGAGCATCTTTGACGCCCAGAAAGATATCGAAGTTATCGGACAGGCTGTTGACGGTGTTGATGCCGTGGAGAAGGCTGAGAAGCTTCAGCCGGATGTAATACTCATGGACGGCCAGATGCCGCGCATGGAGGGACCGGAAGCCATCCGCAGGATCAAAAAGATCATGCCGGATGTGAAGGTCCTCTTTTTAACCGTCTACGGCGATTATGCCGGCGACGCGCTGGCAGCAGGCGCAAGCTGGTATTTGACCAAGGACTGCCGCCGTCAGGACCTGCTGGAAGCAATCAGGGCACTGGCCCAGAGCGCGCGCCTTAAGGCTGCTAAATAGACAGGTCATATTGGTTGGAAAATCGAAGCCCTGCTGATAAAGCAGGGCTTTTTATTTCACCTGCGCAACCGTATAATAATTTTGAATACGGGCAGAAAACGCTAACAACGACATTATGATAGCAGCAGGAGTGATTATATGGCTGACAAGGTCGGATATAAGGTAATCGGGACCATAAAATCAGTAAAGGGTACATGCCATGCGGGGCATAAACCTGGCGACACGCTTGAATTGAGCTGTGTTGTACCGGGCAATATCTGCGGGTTCCTGTACCACGACATCTTCCCTTATATTATGATGTTGCAGTTCGGCGGCGGATTTCCCCGGGACTGGGGAAATCCCGATGTCGTGACGGTAGACTGTATGGACAAGTTAAATGCAGTTACAATTGAACTAAAGAGGGAGAAGTAGGCCAGGAGACCGTTTAAACCAGCCAGCGCTTACGGCGTTTGTAGTGCTTTATCTCACTGTATTTCTTCTTCTCGCCGACCGCGCTTAAGCCGAGATAGAATTCCTTGACATCCGGGTTGTCCATCAGCTTGGCGGCCGGGCCATCCAGCACGATTTTGCCGTTCTCCATGACGTAACCGTGGTCGGCAATGGAGAGCGCTGCTACTGCGTTCTGCTCGACGAGTAAGATGGAATTGCCCTGTTCCTGCTGCATCTTCTTAACAATATTAAAGATCTCTTCAACGATAATAGGAGCCAGTCCCATGGAA
>CAZABI010000089.1:0-5333 GCA_964483235.1 uncultured Dehalococcoidales bacterium
TCTACTTTTATGATTTGGTCAGGCTCGCCCTGAGATCCTTCTTCAAAATCTTGCCAAGGTTGTTCTTGGGCATGTCGTCAACGAAAAATATCCTGTTGGGTGCGGAGAAATGATGGACATGCTGCCTGACATGGTCGATTAATTCCTGCTCGCCGGCCTTCTGCCCCGGTTTCAGTACAATTGCGGCAGCGACCTCTTCTCCATATTTTGCATCAGGGATGCCTATCACGGCAGCTTCGGCAACAGCCGGATGATAGTAGAGCCATTTCTCGGAGATGCTGGGATCGATGTTCTCTCCACCCTTGATTATCAGGTCCTTTCTCCTGCCTGTGATGTATAAATCGCCATCCCCGTCCACCTTGCCGATGTCGCCGGTATAGAGCCAACCATTCTTTAACGTTGCCGCCGTTTCCCCGGGCATTTTCCAGTAACCCTTCATGACACCGGGACCCTTGCAGATGATTTCGCCCTCGGTTCCCGCCGGTACTTCGTTGCCGTTCTCGTCAACGATCTTCATCTCCAGTCCCGGCAACGCCGGCCCGACTGATCCGATCTTATACCGGTCGAGCCTCTGCCTGGCCACTGTAGGCCCGGCCTCCGTCAACCCGTAAGCATGCGCTATCGGGATTTTGAATAACTCCATCGCTTGCAACAGCGTGGCCTCTGCCAGCGGACCGCCGGAACTGATGATCACCATCAAGTTTCCCAGGCTGTGCTTTTCCGGATCGTAAGCCTGCATGAGTATCGTTATCATGGTCGGAACCAGCGGCAGCGAAGTGACATTATAATTTTTCAGTATTTCAAATATCTTTTCAGGGTCGAAGCGGGGTATCATCACCATGCCGTCCCCGAATACGCATGACTGGAAATATGAGGATAGCCCGTACATGTGGTTCATCGGCAGGCATACCAGCCCGCGCGCACCGGGCGTGGGTGTCCATACCTCGGCGCCCTGGCGTAAATTACTCTCCAGGTTACTGTGCGAAAGCATTACACCTTTGGGGAAACCCGTCGTGCCCGACGTATACATCAGCATGGCAAGATCGTCGTCCGCAGTGTCCTGCACGTCTCCCCTGGAATCGCATTCCGTTAAGAGGTCCGCGTAGTTGATGCAATTATCTTCTACGGCCGCACCTATGACGATTAATTCAGGCGCCGCCCCGGAGCCAGCCAGCGCCTCCCTGATTTTGGGCAGCAGCTTTTTTTCGGTAATGACGTACTTTGATTCGGAATGCTCAATTATGTAGCGGATCTCCGGAGCTGTGAGTGCAAATATAATCGGCAGGAAAATTGCTCCCGTCCGGATGATCCCGTTGATCGTTTGTGGTATCTCCGGGACGTTGGTCAGGACCACGGAGACTATGTCCGCTTTCTTGATCCCCAGCTTCCTGAGCCCCGTGGCCAGTGCCCGCGCCCTCTTTTCGATTTCTTCGTTGGTGAGGACCACCACCCCATCCTTGCCGATGAAGGTAAACTGGTCGTATATGCCGAATTTGCCGACATTTTCTACAGCTAAACGTGTAATGTTCATTCAATCTCCCTTCGATTTAACGGTTTATGCTCCGTGCGGGTAATTATCCGGCTAAAGGCTTAGCTATATTATTACCGGTATATACTCTTGTAGAGTTCCAGGCCGCCCACAGGATGGTCTACATCCAAAAGAGGTTCTTCATTGAGATAAATGCTTTCATTTCCCTTAATTATGCTCATTGCACAAGGAAAGCCAAATACGACCGGGGACCCATATGTCTCAGTTCCTGACAATGTATATTTCCCGATAAAAGTTTCTAACGTCCCTCCCCTTAATACACTCATTGCCTTGTCGGGATCTATTGTGCCGGCCATCTGGACAGCCTCAAGGTACTGTCCCATATTGGTAACACCTACACCAAATGCTCCTACATACGGCTCTTTACCTTCATATTTCGCCTTATAAGCTTCCCTTATCCGTGTGGCCATTTCCAGGTATCTCGGGGCAACGGTTACTCTCTTCAAAACCCAGGGATAACAATAATCCCCACAGATGTTTTGCATCGCTTCTTCGCTGCCGGCAATCCCCTTGACGATGCTCATGTCAAGAATGGCGGCATTTGATCCAATAGGCCATTTATACCCCATTTGATGCCGCTGTCTTGCCATCAGGCCAACTTCCAGCGGTGTTCCGAACATGAAAAGAACATCTGCTTTCAGATCGGCCATCCTGGTGATATAAGCCGTGAAATTCAGCGTTGCAGTGGGATAGGTTACGCGTACGCTTTTAATGCCGTAGGTTTTCTCGATGGCTTCATCTACAGGGCCGAATATCTTTTCAACATCAACATTTCCACCGCTGGCATTTACCCAGCACAGTGTCTTAGCCTCAGGGAACGCATGCATCACAGCCAGTGCCTGGTTTATGCTCATCTCGACAGCAGGAAATCCGAATATGGAGTATGGCTCCTTTGCGGCATTATAGGTCCCCATGCTGATTGTTGTGGAATTCAGGATTACTTTTTCAGGAGTTGTGATAGCCGATAAAGCCGAGTAACCGGTGCCGAAATAGCTGACAATAGCCTTCACGTTTTTATCGTATATCAGGCTCCTGGCTGCAGCAGCGTCTGCTGCGGGATTCATGGGGCCGTCGGCAAAATAGAGCTCAATCTTATACATGTCATCGCCGACCTTAAGCCCACCGTCCTCATTGATTAAATCTGTGTAAATTTCCATGACCGGCCTTTCCGCTTTACCCCAAAAGCTTGCCGGCCCTGTAAAAGGCATCACAGACCCGATTTTTAATACTTTTGCTTCAGCAGGCGCCTGAGTATTCGCGGCCGGTACACATGCTAAGGCGGAAACCAATGCCAATATGAGTATGCTGAATAAAACGATACCAATTTTCCTTTTCACCCGACCAACCCCCTTTAAAATAATCTATTTGATTGTATAATTGCGTCAATCCCTTCTAACAATATAAGGTTAAGAAACACCCCTGCCATACAGTCCACATTGCAGCAGACAGATTCAAACTATTTAATCCAGAGCCTGACCGTTTTCTCTCCCCCCACACCCTACCTTTTATACGGCAGATATTTATGCCATTCTTCGCGGGAGTGCAGGTGGTTATAAGGTATATAGAAGCCTGTATTACCGGGGGATTTGGGCTGCCTGAGCAGGGGCATGCCGGCTTCCTGCGGTGTGCGCCCCGCCTTCCTGCGGTTACAGGGTATGCAGGCCGCCACCACGTTTTCCCAGGTGTGGGCACCTTCGCGCCGCCTGGGCATGACATGGTCCAGCGTCAATTCCTTCGTCTCACGCCCACAGTACTGGCAGACATATCTATCGCGGTTGAAGATCTCCAGTTTGGTCATCTTGCGCGGGTGCAAGTGCCTTCTGATCAGGTAGATCAACCGGATAACCGACGGTATCTCGAAGGCGCCGCAGGCGGAATAAAAATAACCCCTGCCGTTTTCCACCACCTCGGCCTTCCCGATTAAAATAAGCACAACGGCCCGCCGTACCTTGCAGATGTTGAGAGGAAGGTAGTTCTCGTTTAATACAAGTACAGGTTGATTTACTAGATGATCTTCCACGTTTGCGTTAGAAAATATTGTATCAGGAAAAATTCCTGCTAACAAAAAACAGGCTTCACATCCTGGGCCGTTGCCTCCCCCGAGACGGCCTATTCGCTTTTATATCTCCCCGGTAATCCGGTGCAATTATGTTAAATACCAGGCTGATGCTGGGATCCACCAGCCGCGAACTGACCCGGTTTTCTATTTCCTCAAGCTTCAAACACGTGGTGATGACGGTCGGCAATTTGGCATTATACCGGTAGTTAATAATCTGGTAGAGCTTTTCCTGTGCCCAGGGGGTGGAAGCATGTTCGCCAAAATCATCAAGTACGAGCACGGCGGTCTTTTTAATCCGTTCAAAGAGAGCATCATAAGACACACGGCTGTCGGGGCTGAAAGATGAACGTAAATGGTCGAGCAGGTCAGGGACAATTATGAACAATACTTCCTTGCCGGCCTGCCTCAGGTCATTGGAAATGGCCGCCGCCAGGTGGGTCTTACCGCACCCGTTTTCACCTTCAAAGATGATCCATCCATGCGGTGATTTGGCAAAGTCCAGCGCATTAGTGTAAGCGCGTTCAATGTTCTCACGCTGCTCATTGGTCAGATCCTGCCGCTTGTAGTTGAAGCTCTGAAATTTCATATTACGGAGCAACTCGAGGTTCAGGCTGTCCAGGTCAAGCAACCCCACCGACTCTTTCTTTAAAACCAGAATACGGCTGACCTCGGGGTCGCTGATGTGCCCGGCGAAGTCATCGTTGAATTCATCAGGCTGCGCGCTCGACGTGATCAGCGTGGGCAGCCGGGAGTTGAAGCGGTATTCCAGCAACTGATCGAGCTTGTTTTTGGCCCAGGCGGTCGTTACCGTGTAGTTAAGATTGTCCAAAATGAGTAAAGGCGTATCCTTGATCTGCTCGAACAGCTCGTCGTACTCGGTGTCGCTGGCCGGGCTGAAAGTGGCGCGCAGGTGATCGAGCAGGTCGGCTGCGGTTATGTAAAATGCCGGGTATCCCTTATTGATACGATAGTTGGCCACGGCGCAGGCCAGGTGTGTTTTACCGCTGCCCACGGGACCGATCAGCACCAGCCAGCCCTGCGGGTCTTCGGCATATTGCCTGGCCGCTGCCAGCGCAGCCCGGAAGAGCGATTGAGATACAGGGTCGCTGTCCCGCCCGTCCGGCGAGAGATTTTCGAAGGTCAGCCGGCCCAGCCCGGCCAGGTTACTCAGCGATTGCAACCGTGAAACACGCCTTTTACCGATCTCCCCGCGCGTGCAAACACAGGCTATGATCCTGCTGTAATCGGGCTCACCCGAGGGCAGAAGCGGATTGATATACCTGGCACCCTTACAGATTGGACACACCCCGTCACCAGAAGGCGGCGCCGAGTCATCTGCCGAGTCACCGCTGGACCATGTGCCCGTACTTTCCGCGGACATATTTATCGGGATCCCGCTCTTTCTTAGAATCTCCGACATATTTTCCATCTTTCTTTCCTTCCCGCTCCCAGCGTTTTAATATACCATTTATATATTTCCAGTTGCGCACATTGGCGCGCACAGCCTCGCGAAAGGCGTCCTGTATCCAATCCGCCGGGTAATGCTGCTCAGCATCCTGCAGTTCCTCGCCAATCATCGGCGTGAGCATGCCTATATTCTGCTCGTAGAGGCTGTAAATATCACTCTGCTGTTCAATAACCGGCGCTTCGATTTGACGCACGGTCACTTTAGGTATGGTCAGCGTCCCGGCGAGAATTTTTTCTATCGTCTCCCGCTCGCTGCGG
>CAZABI010000090.1:0-5308 GCA_964483235.1 uncultured Dehalococcoidales bacterium
CAATGTGCCCGTGCCGCAGCCGGTGTCAATCCAAAGACGGGGTTTTATTCCGGTAGCTCTGACCAGATTCAGGGTCTCCACATGTATCAACTGATAATAAGGTATTATGCAGTTCACACTGGTATCATAAAATTCGCCCACACTGTGAGGTACGCTTTTTTCCTGCATGAGTCTCTCCGGATTTTTATTCGACATTATATACGAGATTGCAATGGCCTGATTTTCCAAATCCCAACCAAAGTAATAAAATTCAGCAAGAGGTTAAAGGAAAGAGTAAATGCAATTGAACGATTGGCCGCAGATCGATGACCTGGTAGAAAGGGCAATCGAGGAAGACCTGGGCAGGGGAGATGTAACCACCGAGGCCTTGATACCTGCTCATAAAATCGGCCGGGCAACCATCCTGGCCAAGACAGGCGGAGTGCTGGCCGGTATCGACGTTGCAGCCCGCGTTTTTACAGAGGTCGATCCCTTTCTAAAGTTTAAAAGCCTGGCACACGACGGCGCTGAGATCAGGCCGGGTATGTCTTTAGCTGAATTGGACGGCAAAGTGCAGAGCATACTGCAGGGCGAGAGGGTGGCGCTGAATTTCCTGCAGCATCTCAGCGGCATAGCTACCCTGACGTCAAAATATGTATCCGCGGTTAAAGGCCTGCCCGTTAGCATACTCGACACCCGGAAAACCGTGCCCGGACTGCGGATTCTTGAAAAATACGCGGTTTTAATGGGAGGCGGGAAAAACCACCGCATGGGCCTTTACGATATGGTCCTGATTAAGGACAACCATATCGCAATGCTGCGCCGGCAGGGGCACGACATCAAAGGAATTGTGCAGTTAGCCCGGAAAAAGGCCCCTGCAGAATTAAAAATTGAGATGGAAACCACTACGCCCGAAGACGCGCTACAGGCAGCCGTGGCGGGCGCAGACATCATCATGCTGGATAATATGAGCCTGGCTGAGATGAAGAGGGCGGTGAAGATGATTGATCACATGGCGATTGTGGAGGCTTCAGGGGGAGTGAACCTGGATACGGTGAGGGCTATCGCGGAAACCGGTGTAGACTGGATTTCAGTTGGTGCGCTGACACATTCCGCCAGGGCGCTGGATATAAGCCTGGAGCTGGAAACCTAACTTTTGGCCAGGCCGTGCGCGGCCAGCAGCGCTTCGTTACCCAGTATTTCCCCGGTTTTTCCGTCAGCCACTATGCTTCCGCCGTCAATCAAGACCGTCCTCCGGCAGAGCTGCCCGACCAGTTCAAGGTCGTGGGAAGCGACAAGACGTGTAATAGTCAACGATTCCAGCAGTCCGATCAGCGACCATTTGCCCCGCGGGTCCAGGCTGCCTGTCGGCTCATCCAGCACCAGTAACTCCGGGTCAAGCGACAGTACAGTTGCAATGGACACACGCTTCTTCTCACCTATGCTCAAGTGGTGAGACGACCGCTTTTCAAATCCTGTCATACCTACTTTGCCCAACGCCCCTTCAACCCTGCCAGTCACCTCTTTTTCACTATATCCCATATTCAACGGTCCGAAAGCAACGTCATCATACACATTGAGAGAAAACAACTGATCCTCCGGATCCTGGAAGACCATACCAACCCTCTTCCGGATTTCCCTCACATTCTTATCCTCCATTTTGAGCCCGCATACCTCGATATCCGCCTTGCTGCGTAGAATACCGTTCAGGTGCAGCAGCAGTGTGGACTTGCCCGCACCGTTCGGCCCAATAATGGCAACGCTCTCACCTTTGTGCACGGTCAGTTCGATATCTCTCAGGCCGCGCTGGCCATCAGGATAGCTATAGGAGAGCTTCTGAATATAGATAGCTATATCGGGAGTCATCGTTACCACCATAGAATAGCCGGACAGATTAACAATGCAGCCAGCGCCAGGCTAAAATAAGCGTCAGTCGATCTGAAGCGCAGCTTCTGCATAGCGGGCATTTCCCCTTCATATCCCCGTGCCAGCATAGCGGCGTAGATACGCTCCGCCCGTTCATAGCTACGGATGAAGAACATACCAATCATGTTGCCCAGTGTCTTGAATTGATGCCGGCGGCTGCCTCCGAAGTTGCGGCTGTCGCACGCCTGCCGCATGCGCATCAACTGGTCGGCCAGTAAAAACAGATAACGGTACATGAAAGAGATAATAAGGATAAATATTTTCGGTGTACCCAGTTGCTTCATGCCCTCCAGCAAATCGGCCATCCTGGTGCAAGAAGACAATAGAATCAAACTCAGGATAGAAAGCCACGACTTGATCAGCACATTGGCCAATACAAGCAGGCCCTCATATGTGACAGCAATTCGCCAGGCACCTATGTTGTAACTCCAGACTACCTGACCCTGCTTGAAAAACGGGATGAAAACGGCCACCATCAATACGAAGGGTATTATAACCAGCGACCTTTTTAACACATAGAGCACGGGCAACCGGGATAGCAGGATAAGCACTGCAACAACACAGAAATAACAGGCAAACAGCCTCCAGTTGCCTGCCGTAGTCAGGACCACCGCCAGGATAAAAGCCAAGCAGGCCAGCAACTTAGTACGGGGGTCCAGCCTGTGGATAAAACTGTCCAAGTCGCTGTACTGGTCGATAAAGCTATGCTTCATTTTTTCTGATCCTGAGCATATAGGCCAGGCCGAAACCGATGCCGAAAAGCAGCAGCGTGCCGATAATGCCGGCCAGCACGGTCGCTACCGCCTCGTTCTGTATGCCCGGCAAGGCGTAGTCCGGTATGATAGTGAAAGCGGGGTGATTTACTTTGTTCATCAAACCCGTGTCTTCAGCGACTTTTTCCAGTCCGTCGGGGAAAGCAGAGGCCAGGGGCGATAGAATCGCCAGCAGCAGGGCGATGAAAAGCGCTATGTGCCACCACTTGATCCGCATGTTTC
Source organism: uncultured Dehalococcoidales bacterium (assembly GCA_964483235.1). Taxonomy (GTDB): domain Bacteria; phylum Chloroflexota; class Dehalococcoidia; order GIF9; family UBA5629; genus CAZABI01. Next base: position 2,901 of record CAZABI010000090.1, read on the forward strand.
TGTCCATTCCGGGTAAATCAGCGGCATTTCTGACACAGCCCGAAGATGGCGAGGTGGGACATATCGGCCTTGAAGCCGTGATTATTTAAGAGCGATTTCTCAAGCGAATGCAGGTCGGATTCGGGCAACTGCGTTATCCTGCCGCATTTGTTACATACGAGGTGGTGGTGCCGGCTGTCCTCTTTGGCATGGTAGCGTACGATACCATCGCCGATGTCTATTTCGGCCGCCAATCCCAACTCTTTAAGCAACTCCAGAGTGCGATAGATAGTGGAGATATTAGCGTAAGGGTACTTCGCTTTAACTTTCTGGAAAATCTCCTCCGCGCTGATATGGCCGTCGACCCCGTGCAGGGCCTCAACCACCATCATACGCTGCGGCGTCAGCCGGTAACCCCGGGAAATCAGGATATCAGTGCAACTCATCAACGGGTATTATGGCATATACCTTATGTAATTGCAAACGGTTGCAATTGCCGTGAGTTGCCGGTCAGGCAAGCTTGTCCCGGCTGTCGATATAGATGGTCACCGGGCCGTCATTATTCAGGCTGACATGCATGTGGGCTCCGAAGCTGCCGGTGGCAACGGTAAACCCGGCTTCTTTTAACCGACCGGTGAAATACTCATATAACGGTATGGCTTTATCCGGGGGCGCCGCGTGTGTGAAACTTGGACGTCGTCCCTTTTGGGTATCCGCCAGCAGGGTAAACTGGCTGATGACCAGCATCTCCGCCTTGACGTTGACTGCGGAGAGGTTGAATTTGCTCTCATCATCACTGAATATTCGCAGGTTAGTGATTTTATCAACCAGGTAGTCGGCGTCTTTTTCCGAATCATCCGCAGCCACGCCCAGCAGTATGACCAGGCCATGCCCGATTTTGCCGATTACCTGGCCTTCCACGGTCACCGATGCTTCCGTCACCCTTTGCAGCAACGCTTTCATATTTAATTCACCCTTTTAGCCCGTTATTTTATTGGAATATGCTGCCGGCAACAAATCGTGCGCCGCCGTACATTTCCTCTGACCACATCCGTAAGGCAGGGCTTCACAGCATTTTACGTTCAATAAATTGACACTCCACTCGTGATAGGTTACAATCACTTTGAGCCATCGGCTCAGGAGGAATCGGCCCCATGCGGGAAATGGAAATTCATAGTTTGCGGGCGAGCCTCGTAAATTTAACGCATGTCGTAATCCTGAAAGAAAAGCAGACCGAAAGGTACCTGCCCATCTGGATAGGACCGGCGGAGGCTGACGCAATTTCCATAAAACTGCGTGGTGTCGACCTGGTAAGGCCGATGACGCACGACCTCCTGAAAAATACCATCGATGTCCTGGAATCGCTTTCCGGATCCGCCATCAGCAAGGTTATTGTGAATGACCTGCGCTCCGACACTTTTTATGCCCAGATCGTATTTGAATTCGATAATGGGCCGCCTGACATAGCTATCGAGATCGGCAACAGGTCCGCCCAATTCAAAGATCTTGAGCCCGGATTAAACGTACGCCTTTCATGGCACGGCACAATCATAAACTCCTCTGTCAGCCGTAAATGGAAGGAGAGTAAGAGGCATTTTATAGAAGTTAAGAGCACCGGCGGCTGGATCTTCGAGCTGTTGCTGGATGATACGAATAAACGCTGGCTACTCACCAGGTTAAAGCTGGATTCACGCCCGAGTGACGCCATCGCGCTGGCATTGAGGGTCGACAAACCAATCTTCGTTGAAGATTCTATCCTGGACAAGGCCGGAATATTACTGGATGAGGAATCAAGCGCGCTTCTCGCTCAATCGAAGCCCGCAGAAGGTAACATGCCGCAACAGGACAGGATTGATGAACAGGAACTCAAGAAGCTTTCCGCCTTCTATGACTTTATCAACACGCTTGACCTCGACGATTTTGGAAAGAAGAAATCCTGAAGCTGTTCATCGTGGCGAACGTGCGCCTTTGTTCTGTGCGGGCGTTTTGAGTTTTCTGTAAATACCTACATGGTAATGCGTATTTTTTTGGCCCTAGGTAAATTCGTATCTGAGGCGTGTTGACGCCCCAAAAAAGGACTTGTTATAATGCCAGCAGTTAAGAAGGAAAAAGAAGAGAAGTCAGAAAAAAATCAGCTGATAAAAGGTTTTTGGTTTCTCTTTCAAGTAGGTTGGTTCGTAGCCCTCAGTATTGTGCTACCAACTGTCCTGGGATTGTGGTTGGATGCTCCCGAACGCTGGAATAGCCGGCCACTATGTACGTTAATAGGTTTTATACTGGGAACCTCGGTAGGAGTCTACGGACTCTATAAGATGTTTAAACGGTTTTTAGCTGAAGAAAAAAATAAAGGAACAAATAACAAATCGATGAAGGAGCATGACAGTGAGTAAACTTGGTTGCTCCACCCGTTTAATGGTAGTCCTGGGCAT
>CAZABI010000091.1:0-2638 GCA_964483235.1 uncultured Dehalococcoidales bacterium
GCAAGATCAGGATCAGCGAAAAAGAGATCGACGAGGTACTGAAAAACGGTGCTGGGTGGGCGGTTAAGCAAGGCTTCGGGCTTCAGGATGACCTTGAGATGACCGAGGAGCGTGGTCGTATGCCGGGCGCCGATCCGGACAAGGTCAGTCCGAAGGCCAAGAAACGCGGTGCTCCGCAGCTTGGCACGCTCGGCTCGGGCAACCATTTCCTGGAGATACAGGTGGTACGCGATATCTATGATGCTGAAGCAGCGCGCCTGATGGGCATAACGCATATCGGACAGGTGCTGGTTCTGATCCATACGGGTTCACGCGGACTGGGTCACCAGGTTTGCGACGATTACCTACGGGTAATGGGAGAGGCGGTCAGGAAGTACGGGATACAGCTTCCAGACCGTCAACTGGCCTGCGCTCCGGTGGAGTCGGATGAAGGGCGCGATTACCTGGCTGCCATGGCCTGTGCGGCCAACTACGCCTGGGCCAACCGGCTGTGTATCGCCCACTGGACCAGGGAGTCGTTTTCTCAGGTTTTAGGCAGGAAACTGACAGATATCGGCCTGCAGCAAGTCTACGATGTTGCGCATAACATAGCCAAGATCGAAACACATGAAATTGAGGGCAAAAAGCAGAAGCTGTGTGTGCATCGTAAAGGCGCTACTCGTGCCTTTCCGGCAGGGCAGCGCGATGTGCCCGATAAATATAAATCCATCGGGCAGCCGGTTTTGATACCCGGGGACATGGGCCGGTGCTCTTTCATCGCTCTGGGGACTGACAGGGCCATGCAGGAGACCTTCGGTTCTACGTGCCATGGCGCAGGCCGCGTACAGAGCCGTGGCGCAGCCAGGCGCGGGCAGAGGGGATCAGACGTTGCGGCCGAACTGGCAGAGAGGGGTATCTATGTCAGGGCCGACAGCATGGAATCTCTGGCGGAGGAGGCTTCTTCTGCCTATAAAGACGTTACCAATGTAGTAGGTATAACCCATCAGGCCGGTATATCGCGCAAGGTAGCCAGGGCTACGCCGATAGGCGTAATTAAGGGTTGAGGATGGCTTAATCTTTGCTGTGGTAAGCTGATTGTATTTGTGCTGTCACGAGTAAAAGTGTAAAATTAGCTAGAAATTTTAAGTAAAAGGAGTTGTATGTATGAAATTAGCCCGTGATGTTGTTCTTATTGACTATTTACGCTCCCCGTTTTCCAGGGCCTATCCCAAGGCCCCGGAGAAAGACCTGCTCAACGGTTATAACATGCCCGAGGTAGTGGGTATGCTCTGGACAGAGTTGCTCAAGAGGAACAAGGTTGATCCGAAGGAGGTTGATGAGACCACTGTCGGAACCGCTAGTCCTGTTTTAGAGAACTTCACCTTCGGTGGCAAGTTCCCGGCATTCTTCGCCAAGCTCCCGTTTAGGTGCGCTTCCCAGCAAGTTGACCAGCAGTGCGGCTCGGCACTTGACGGCGTGCGCACCGGCGCTATGGCCATCGCCTGCGGTTATGCCGATACCGTGCTCTGCGGCGGCATGGAGCACATGACTCATGTTCCGATGGGTGGCGCCGGAGCCATCAAGTTCCCGGAAAAACTGATGACTGATCCCAACTACACCTCCTATCTTGACCTGATGTTCGCTGTAAACATGGGCTTCACCGCCCAGAAGCTGCAGGAGATGATAGGCATTACAAGGGAAGAGATGGACAAATGGGCGTTCAGGTCCCACCAGCGGGCCGCTGCAGCCAGAGAATGGCTCAAGGGCGAGATGCTTCCACTTGAGATCACGCTTCCCGACGGCAGCAAGCAAATGTTTGATTATGATGCCAATGTCAGACCGGATAGCACCCTGGAAGTCCTAGCGGGACTGAAACCGGCCTACAAGGCAGACGGTACCATTACCGCCGGCAACTCATCCCCGCTTAATGCCGGCGCGACCGCTATACTCATCATGTCCCGTGACAAGGCCAAGAAACTCGGTCTGAAACCGATGGCCAGCTTCGTTTCCTTCGGTGTAGCCGGTGTTGATCCCACTATCATGGGTGAGGGCCCCGTGCCCTCCAGCGAAAAAGCGCTGGCTTCTGCCGGGCTGAAAGCCAAGGACATTGATGTCTGGGAGATCAACGAGGCCTTCTCTATAGTTACCCTTTACGCTATTAAGAAATTGGGCCTCGATCCTGAGAAAGTCAATATCAAGGGCGGCGCAGTAGCCATCGGCCATCCCCTTGGTGGCAGCGGTATCAGGCTGGTCGGCACATTGGCCAGAATACTCAGAGAGAAAAAGGGAAAATACGGCTGCGCCACAATGTGCTGCGGTGGCGGCCAGGGCGTAGCTGCCATTATCAAGAACGAAGACTAATTGGCTCGTTACCGTGTTAAATGAAAGGGGCGGCCGTCAGGCCGCCCCTTCTTCATAAGGTGGTATTACCGTAAGAACAACGAAGAAGCAATCTGATTGATATAGGAGATTGCTTCGTGCCGCTCGCAATGACATGGTTGCACAGGATGGACAGGGCTAAAGCCCCATCCCTACATACATTCAGGCGCGCTTCTTTAACTGCTTACCGATCTTGAGCAGGAAGTACTCCATGCTATCGGCCAGTGCCAGCCAGCTGGCCTCGATGATATTGGTGGAACTGCCTACCGTCCGCCATTGT
>CAZABI010000091.1:2738-5257 GCA_964483235.1 uncultured Dehalococcoidales bacterium
CTGTCGCCGTAGGCGGGCAACCGGCGGTGGCGCTCCACCACAACCATGTAATCCACTAACTCAAAAGGCGGTTTGTAATCCGGCTGCGCCCTTAAAATCAAAAGCTCCAGTGAAGCATCGGCATCTTCGTATTGGAAGCCGACATTTTCAAGCTGCTTGATCTTCTGTAATATCTGCTGAGCTTCTTTGCCGCGTGGCTGCATGGGGATGCCAAGTTCACGCGCTTTAAATATAATATTGCTCTTTCCGGAGAGTTCCGAGACAACAACACGAGGATTATTACCGATCAACTCGGGATCGATATGCTGGTAGCTTTCCTGCCACTTGGAGATGGCGGAGACGTGCAGTCCGGCTTTATGAGCGAAGGCACTGCTGCCCACGTAGGGCAGGTGTGAATTGGGCGGCAGGTTGGCCACCTCGGCTACGAAACGTGAGACCTCCGTGAGCCTGGCAAGTTGTTTTTTGCTAAGGCATTGCATGCCGAGCTTTAATTGCAGGGCGGGAATGATCGAGCACAGGTTGGCATTACCGCAGCGCTCGCCATAGCCATTCATGGTTCCCTCTACTTGGATTGCGCCACTTTCAACGGCTGCCAGCGAATTAGCTACTGCGAGATCGCTATCGTTGTGCGCATGGATGCCCAAAGGACAACGGAGCTTGATATTAACCGTTTTAACGATGGACGCAACTTCAGATGGCAGCGCGCCGCCGTTAGTATCGCATAGGACAAGGCAATCGGCGCCTCCCTTCTCAGCGGCCTTTAAGGTACTAAGTGCATAACGGGAGCTGGACTTATACCCATCAAAGAAATGCTCGGCATCAAAGAAGACGGTGAGCCCTTTGGATTTCAGGAACCGGACCGATTCCTCGATGATCTTGAGGTTATTTTCAAGTGTGGTCTCCAGTACCTGGGTTACCTGCCGGTCCCAGGTCTTACCCACAATATTGACCGCTTTAGCGCCGGACTGCACCAGAGCCAGCAGGCCGGTGTCCTTACTTACTTCCGTATCCACTCGCCGGGTGCTGCCGAAAGCCACCATGACAACATTCTTTAACCTGAGGTTTCGGACTTTTTCGAAGAACTCAGTATCCTTGGGATTGGAGCCTGGCCAGCCGCCCTCGATGTAGTTTATGCCGAGTTCATCCAGCTTCTGTGTTATCTTGAGCTTGTCGGTAACGGTGAAGGAGATGCCTTCCTGCTGTGCCCCGTCGCGGAGCGTGGTATCGTACAGGGACACACACTTCATTTACACAACCTCAGCTATATCCTGTCCGCGATCAGCCTGCCCATCTCCATAGTACCGGCAGGTTTCATACCTTCCGACATAATATCATGGGTACGGTACTCGTCATTGAGGACCTGATGAACAGCATTCTCCACAGCTTCCGCCTCCCGGCGCAGGCTGAAGGAATAGCGCAGCATCAAAGCCGTGCTGAGCACGGTAGCGATGGGATTGGCTACATTCTTACCGGCTATGTCCGGTGCGCTTCCATGAATGGGTTCGTACAGGCCGAAGGCTTTTTTACCGTGTCCGGGTATGCCGGCAAGGCTGGCGGAGGGCAGCATACCCATCGAACCGGCCAGCATGGAGGCCTCATCGGTAAGTATATCCCCGAAAGTATTTTCCGTGACGATAACATCGAAATAGCGCGGGTCCCGGATTAACTTCATAGAGCAGGCGTCCACCAGCATGTGGTCGAATTTGACATGCGGATAATCGTTGGCAACTTCGTTGGCCACCTGCCTCCACAGCCGGGATGATTCGAGCACGTTGGCCTTGTCTACCGAGGTAAGCTTCTTGCGGCGTGCCATAGCCAGCTCGAAGCCCACACGCACGATGCGCTCAATCTCCTTTTCACTGTAGATCATGGAGTCCACGGCTTTGCGGCCCCCTTTGGTCAGCCACCTCTTCTTAGGTTTGCCGAAATACAGTCCGCCGGTAAGCTCGCGTATTACCAGCATATCCACTCCGCTAACCACTTCCGGTTTGAGTGTAGTGGAGTTCTCCAAAACCGGGTACATGCGCACAGGCCGCAGGTTGGCGAACAACTTCAGTTCTTTGCGTAATGCCAGCAGGCCATCCTCCGGCCTGACCTTAGCCAGCGGATCGTCCCACTTAGGACCTCCTACAGCGCCCAGCAACACAGCATCAGACTTGCGGCACAGCGCCAGCGTATCAGGCGTTAAGGCGGAACCGTGCTTATCGATGGAAATACCGCCGGCCAGCCCTTCCTCAAAAACGAACTGGTGATTAAAGCGCCTGCCCACAGCTTCCAGCGCGCGGATACCCTCGTTAACGACATCCGGTCCGACGCCATCGCCGGGGAGAACTGCAATGGTGAATTTCATATTATTTTGTATTTAAGAGTCTCTTTTTAGTGTGCTCAACCAGGCCGCCTGAATTGATGATCTTCATCATGAAATCGGGATACGGCCTGGCCTGGAAGGTCTTCTTACGGGACTGGTTGGCTATCTTCCCGGTGGCCAGGTTGACCTCCACCACTTCTCCTTGCTTTAT
>CAZABI010000092.1:0-5163 GCA_964483235.1 uncultured Dehalococcoidales bacterium
CATATATCCTTGAATATCTTATTTACAAGATAAATCTTACTATTCTTGTGCATGGTTTATCAAGGCCTTTGAGGTAAGGCTTTGGCTACATAGTAGTAACAATGGAACTAAATTTTAATATGAAGCGGCAAATGTCAATTTGCTGCAATGCCTGGAACAACTGTTTCATTTCAAGCACGAGATTGGAAGCTATCCGAAATAACACTCCATCTTGGTATATATGTTTCTGCGAGCCAACTTAGAGGCGATACCCCTTCGTAGTCTACAGAATAAACAATCTGATGGTGCCTTCCGCATCAACTCCGGTAATACGCCTGTAAATCGCAACTTACAGGCGTATTACTGCTATGCTGATATTTACTTTATTTCTTCTTCATAACTGTTTTCAGCACAGTGTCCTTGTCGATCTTTTTAGTGCAGAAGAACCAGTCGTAGCATTTAAGATCCCCTTTGCCCTCCATCCGCTCCTTGGCCACACCGCAGGAACCCGCCGTGGGTACGATGACATCATCTCCCGGCCTCCAGTCGGCGGGAAGCGCAACGGAAAAGGCATCCGCCGTCTGTAGTCCTACGACCACGCGGTAGAGCTCATCGAAGTTCCTGCCCAGGCTGAGCGGGTAATAGATGATGGCCCTGATAATCCCCTTGGCATCGATGAAGAACACGGCGCGCACCGCCTTGGTGTTGCTTTCGCCCGGCTGGATCATCCCGTATTTCTTGGCGATCTCCATGGTGATGTCCTCAATCAGCGGGAATTTCACCTCCACATCCTTCATGCCCTTGTACTCGATTTTCTCCTTGATGGTGCGCAGCCAGGCGATATGGCTGTAGAGCCCGTCAATCGAGAGCCCGACCAGCTTGCAGTTCACTTCGGCAAACTTACCCTCCAGGGTGGCAAAGGTCATGAATTCCGAGGTGCAGACAGGTGTAAAATCCGCCGGATGGCTAAAGAGAATGACCCAGCTTCCGGCAAACTGATCGGGAAAATTGATCTCCCCCTGCGTCGTAACCGCCTTGAAGGCCGGCGCCTTGTCCCCGATCCTAGGCATTGACACTACGTTGGTTGCTGCGTTTTGTTCCATCGTTTCCTCCTATTATCTTTTATTTAAACTGGTTTTGTACTGCCTTATTAAGCTCCAACTGTGCATTGACGAGCTTCAAGTACTTCGCCTCGATCTTTTTAAGGTCTCTGGCAAGCACGGCCTTCAATAGGTCTCCCTCTAACTCGGCAACATCGAGCCGCTTATAATAGTCCATGGTCTCCTTGAGATGTGCCAGCACAATTTTGCCTGTTAAGAGCGGATGGTTGTTGGTGACATTGGCATCGGCATACATGGTGCCGTGCTCAAGCTCGACCTCCAGTCCTTGTCTGAAATCCCCCAGTGGAACGGGCATTTTCTGTGTATTAACTATCCGCAGTATCGTCGACGCCTCTTTCAGTTCCACGGTAGGCTTTTTAAGGGCTGACCAGTCCCGTAAACCGAGTTCCTTGCAGACCCGCTTGACCTCCGATTTGGATACGTATTCCGGTAATTTCATGCAAATTCCCCCTTCTATTTTTTACGCTTGAGACTGAGCGGGCATTTATCAGCGCCCGCCTGACAGTCAAAACACAGCCCTCTAAATTCAAGCTGGTGGCAGTTGATGGCAAGCCCCGTCCTGTCTGCCACACTGCGGTCCAGCTCTTTATCCACTGGCTCATTCAGGTCGATGACCTTCCCGCACCTTTCGCAGCGAAAGTGGTAGTGATAGTCCTGTTTGACCTCGTACCTGCTCATTGTGCCACTCACCTTCAACTCCGTTATCTCCCCCTCTTCCTCCAGGACTCTTAAATTACGGTAAACTGTTCCCTTGCTTATCTTCGGCATCTTCTTTCTGACCTCGTCATATATCCAATCGGCCGTGGGATGAGTCCTCACTACCATTAAAACATTGAGTATGGCCTCCCTTTGCCTTGTTTCCCTTCTCATATTATCAGTAATAATTCCTGTTATTAGTTGAGTATATAAATATTTAGTTGGGTGGTCAAATGGCTAACGGATTTAAGGAAAGCGGCTTGAAAACCAGATAATGCCACCCCGCAACCTACCTGAGTATATGTTACGTGCTTATTAGCTATTTATCAATTACCGCTTTGACATCCCTGCTTGCAAATCAGTCCATTCACCAGCAAAACATCCATACCCTTCCAGGCTGCTTCCAGGTCGAACTTGCTTCCAGTCAAGCGCCAAGCATAAATAATCCTACGCTAAGCTCGTACGGTCAGTCGTGTAAGCTCTTTGCAGGAAATATCGCTGCGTATTTCACCCTTCTCCTGCTCCCTCCGCACGTTGCGCACGGCTTTAATTACCAGCCTGCTTTTGATATCCCCTTTCATGGTTGTCATGTTGCCTCCTGCCTCTCTTGCGGTTCAATAGCGCGGGCTGCATGCAGTCTAAATTTATAGTCGAAAAATGTAAATTAAACGACAATTCATATGAGCTGATATGTTAAAATAGACGTTAACAAATACTAACATTACTATTAAGCTACTTAATTATGGAGGTAGTATGAAGCCGTCTGAGGAAAAGCGCTATGAAAAACTCAGCCCATTTGAGCTAAAGGACAAGCTCATCAAGATTGCCGGTTCGAACCATGAGCGTATGATGCTGAATGCCGGGCGCGGCAATCCGAACTGGGTAGCGGTCATGACCTGAGCAAGACGGGTTCGGAGCTACTGATTAGGTGCTGAGCGTAAAGATATTGCAGCCGGATTCTCCGCCCTATTGGAATAGGTTGAACTACTGATATTCTTGTTGCCGGTAATGAAGTATAATGGCTGGATATACACATATTGAATCTTTCTTAAAATGCATATAGGAGTTTAATGAAAATACTTTTGGTTTATCCCGAGTACCCCGATACATTCTGGGGCTTTAAGCACGCGCTCAAGTTCGTATCCAAGAAGGCGGCCTTCCCGCCACTCGGCCTGCTGACCGTGGCCGCCATGCTCCCAAAGGAGTGGGAGTTGAAACTGGCGGATATGAACATCGGGCGGTTAAGCGATAAGGACATCAAGTGGGCGGACATGGTCTTTGTCAGCGCCATGGTGGTGCAGAAGGATTCAGCCCGGAGTACTATTAAGCGCTGTAAAAAACTGGGCGCCACCGTGGTCGCCGGGGGACCCCTGTTCACTACACAGCACGAAGAATTCCCATGCGTGGACCATTTTGTGCTGGATGAGGCGGAGATCACATTACCGCCGTTCCTGGAAGACCTGGACAGAGGTTGTCTGCAACCTGTATACACGTCCGGGTTAAGGCCTGATATCAGCATGACGCCCATACCGCGCTGGGATCTAATCAACAGGCACAAATATTCTTCCATGGCACTGCAGTATTCCCGCGGCTGCCCCTTTGATTGCGAATTCTGCGACATAGTGGTGCTCAACGGGCGAGTGCCCAGGACCAAGAGCAAAGAGCACATACTGCGCGAATTGGAAGCCATTTACGCCAGCGGCTGGCGTAATAGCGTCTTCATCGTGGATGATAACTTCATCGGCAACAAGAAAAAGTTGAAATCCGAGATACTGCCGACCATCATCGGCTGGATGAAAGAGAAACGGCACCCCTTTTCCTTCTTTACACAGACATCGATCAACCTGGCCGATGACGACGAGCTGATCGACCTGATGGTGAAAGCTAATTTCAACATGGTGTTCGTAGGCATCGAATCTCCCAATGTGGAGAGCCTGACCGAGTGCGGCAAAACCCAGAATGCTACATGTGACATGGTCTCCGCGGTCAACAAGCTGCAGCGCTGCGGCCTGCAGGTGACAGGCGGTTTCATCGTGGGATTCGACAGCGATCCCCAGTCCATCTTCCAGGACATTATCAACTTCGTTCAGAAGAGCGGTGTTGTGACGGCCATGGTCGGGCTGCTGCATGCACCCACAGGCACCAGGCTGTACAAGCGCCTCGAGGAGGAAAAGCGGCTTTCCGGCGGATGGTCGGGTAACAATACCGACCTATCGATCAATTTCATACCAAAAATGAATTTGAACAGATTGAAGGATGGCTACCGGAGCCTGGTAACCACCATCTACTCCCCGAAACATTACTACGAGAGGGTGAAAACATTCCTCAGGGAATACCAGCCCAAACCTCAGAGGGTGGTACTACCTAAACTGCCCGATTATGTAGCGCTGTTCAAATCTTTCTGGATACTGGGCGTTCAAGAGAAAGGGCAGGGACATTTCTGGAACCTGGTTTTCTGGACAATGTTCAAGCGCCCGCGCTCTTTCCCGGCAGCCATAGAGATGTCCATCTTCGGACTGCATTTCCGCAGGGTGGCTGAGCACTACGGGCGGCAGCTTAAACTGGTCCAACCAACGACTTTACCGGCGTAGTTGTCCGTTAACGGTTAAAACATTACAATTACCTGCGATAGATCGCGGACAGTCCGGGAGTTGCTATTAACAAAGCCAGAGTCGCCTTAGTCAGGTGTGAAACTTATAACGATGACGCAGTCCTGAGGGCCGTCAGGCAGGGATTGGACCTGCTCGGCGGTCTTTCTTTATTTGCCAGGCCGGGCGAAAAGATCGTCTTAAAGCCCAATGTGTTGCTCGGCTCCAATCCCGATAGCTGTGTCACAACGCACCCGTCCGTTTTCAGGGCTGCCGGGAGACTTCTGCAGGAGGCGGGCGTGGTGGTTTATTACGGCGACTCATCCTCCATCGGTAAATGCGAGGGCAACTGCCGTCGGTCCGGGCTGAAGCAGGTTGGTGACGAGCTTGGATTTGTCATTGCAGATTTCGACGCCGGAAGGCAGGTCAGCCACCCGGATGCCCTGCTGGTTAAAAATTTCACCATTGCCAACGGGGTGCTGGACGCCGACGGCCTGGTGAGCCTGCCCAAGTTCAAGACGCACGGGCTGGTGCGTTTCACCGGGGCCGTCAAGAACCAGTTCGGTTGCATACCGGGTTTCCTTAAAAGCCAGTTCCATGCCAAGCTGGTCGACCCCTACGATTTCGCCACCATGCTGGTTGATTTGAATACGTTCATCAGGCCGAGACTGAGCATCATGGACGGCATTCAGGCCATGGAGGGCAACGGGCCACGGAACGGCAAAGTGAGAAAGATGAACGTCCTGATGCTGTCGGCCGACCCGGTCGCCCTGGACGCC
>CAZABI010000093.1:0-3421 GCA_964483235.1 uncultured Dehalococcoidales bacterium
GGCGACATTCTTCAATCCCATATCATGCACCATGGATTAGATATCCAGCCTGACACTCTCCATGCTCCGCAGTCGCCTGGGTGTACCGCAGCACCCTTCAATAGATTGAAGCTGGTCCATGGTACCGAAAGTAGTCAGGCTGCCCCCGCTTTCGATCTGTGTAGTTAAGCTGGGATTGATAACAAGGTTTCCATCTTTTTCCCTGATAGCCAGTATGCGTACACAGGTAAAACGCTCTTCAATATCCTTGATGGTCGTGCCTATCAGTGTTGATTCGTCGCTTACATATACTTCTTCCACAACGAATTCCCCCTCTTTACCGGACAGGACAGTCTCGATGAACTGCACGGTACTGGGTCTTAATGCCAGCCGGGCCATCTGCTGGCCGCCAATGACCTCAGGCAGGATTATATGGGTCGCGCCGGCTTGCCGGAGCCTTTTAGTGGCATCTTCATTGCTGGCGCGGGAGATGATGACGAGGCGGGGATTAAGCTCGCGCGCAGTAAGCACGGCGTAGGTGTTGTAGGCATCATCACCGAAGGCGGTAATGAGGCTGCTGGCACGTTCGATGCCGGCCCGCAGGAGCACATCGTGATTGGTAGCATCATCCATGATGGTCAGACAGTTCTGCTGTACAGCACGTGTGTAACTGTTCAGACTGTGGTCGATGACAACGAAATCGGCCTTCTGCTGTTTTAATGTATTGGCGATGGCCTCGCCGACGCGGCCGTAGCCGCACAATATGAAGTGATTGCTGATTTTTTTAATACGCGCTTCCATACGACGCCTCCTGAAAACACCGAATTCGCCCTCCAGTGTAGCCTGGACAATGCTGGTTAAAATATAGAAGGCTGTGCCGACACCGACAATGGTCAATATCATGGTAAAGACCCGGCCGCCTGTAGACAGCGGGTACAATTCAGAAAATCCTACAGTAGCTACCGTGATGACAGTCATATACAATGCATCAAAGTAGCTCCAACCTTCGATCAGCATGTAGCCGACGGTACCAAAGACGAGCAAAAGAATTAGAGCGATGACGAGCTTGGCGATGCGGGCTTTGTTTTCCATCCTCATTCCTGAATAACCCCGGTTATAGCGCGCTGATTATTGCAGCTTGTTCAGCATTTCGTCGATCTCGCTAACGGTCTGGAAACGCTCTGTCTTGATTTCCCGTATAATGCCCGTCGAATCTATCAAAAATGTGGTCGGGAAATTTGGTGACTTATAGACGCTATCTACGTTACCTTCAGTATCCAGCAGGATCGGGAAAGTCAGCTTCGCACTTCCCACATAGGTCCTGACCTTATCTACATCACCATATTCATTCACTGCCAGCACGATCAACTGGTCTCTCGTATACTTATTATAGATAGTCTGGATTAGCGGCATCTCGGCATTACAGGGAGCGCATCCCTCCAGCCAGAAGTTAAGCAACACCTTGCGTCCTTTGAACTGGCTGAGGCTATATTCCCCACCGTCCAGCGAAGCCAATTTGAAGTCGGGCGCCCGCTTGCCGATCCTGGCCGCAGTCTCAGTGATGCTAGGAGTCCTCACAGGTTCAACTTCTTGTATGGTTTCCTTGCCGCCGGCATCCTTTGACCGTATCCTGAGGTAATACTGAGTTTCCGGTTTGAGCCCATCCACAACTACGGTGTGCCAGATGGTTAGCGAAGCACCCTGCTGTGTTGTCTCACTATAGCTTTTATCAGTGCTAAAATCTACTTCTCCCTTAGCAGGCTCATCAGTTTTCCACGTTACTGTGACCGAGGAATCTGAAATAAAGCTTGTACCGATATTGCTGATCTCGGGATAGCTGGTATCTTTATTTAGCGTCGTCACAGGATAACGTTTTGATACAACGGTGTCCATTAGAGCAGTATAGGAACGCTCCGAAACATTGATATTGTTAATGTTATATACCACCCTGATCTGGTATGACGTATTGGGGGAAAGGTCTTTAAGCGTGACTGCATGTAACGTCACGGGGCCCTGTGTGATGACGGTTTGTATATGGTTGCCATCAATATCCACCTGCGTCGTAGCAGGTTTTTCGGTGACCCAACTGATGCTTGCGCTTTTCTCTGTATTTGACTGTACTATGACGTCAGTAATAGGAGGTTCGGAAGGTTTTATCAGGATATTTTTATCAATGTTATAGAGGGCCTGTTCAAGGTCACTTATACTGCCGGCAGGGCCTTCAGCCCTGGCCCGTATCTTCCCGCTCCTGTCAATAAAAACGAAGGTCGGCTCATAGGATACGTTATAGTTAGAGCGCAGTTTGCCAAATGAATCTACTATGACGGGAAATTTCACTTCATAATTACTGATCAGGCTATCCACTTCGTTGTTGTTAGTTCCCGATGCAATAGCGATGATTTCCAGATTGTCCCTGGAGTACTTGGTATACAACTGGTTCAACTTGTCAGGTGCATAAAGTTTTCGCTCCACTCCATTTACCACGAAGAATTGTCCATCCCAGAAGTCCCTGTCCCAGAAAACCAGTATTACATTTTTACCTCTTAAGGCGGCCAGCGAAGAAGAGCTTTCATCACGCAGTTGCATCACGAAGTCCGGTGCGATATTGCCGACTTCATGTCCGGGCCTGGGTATGAGCACAACGGCCAGTATGCCGATGATAATTATCAGTACCGCAATTATGATTATCGAGCTGAAGGGGCGGAATTTTCCTGGTTTACCGGGTAGGCTACCAGATTTTTTCCCTTTCCGTCCGCCGCCGTCTGCCGGAATTTTTTCATCCGGTTGAGGCTGCGGTTTTTTCTCAGCAGGCATACTCGAAGGCGCAGTCTCAGCAGGTATAGGTTCAGTTTCTGCAGTAGTCAGTGCCGGTTCAACGGGAATAACCGGTTCAGTTGCAGCGGCCGCTACCGTGATTTCAAGCGGCTTTTTGGGTTGTTCAGCAGTCACAAGTCCAACCGGTGAAGTCACGGGTGGTTGTGGTTCCTGCGTTGGTTCCGGTATAGGGGCAACTGGCGCCGACTCCTTCGCTGCATCAAGCTCTTTCCCGGTAGCGGCGTTATCTTTTACAATAGGAACATCATCCACAAACTGGGTATCAACCATGGACTGCAGCTCTGCAATTTTCATCACCAGTCCCTTGATTTTTTCTGCCAGTCCCTTGCTTTTCGATTGGTAAGTTTCCTCGATTATCTCCCCGACTTTGGACCTGGTATCGAGGAGGGCTAACTCTTCGCGGTATTTGGTCAACTCGGCAGTTTTGCTGGTCAGTTCCCTGGCAAGTTTGTCCTTGATGAATGACATGGCTTTACGGGCGTGATCCAGGGTGCTGTGGTATTCCCTGCTCAGCTTGTCGTAATCGTCTTTTTCGATGGCCTTAACGTCGCGCTTTTTATCCAGGTCTGCGAGTATAGCCTCGGCCTTCTCTACTTTATCGAATATG